>CAYQBZ010000183.1:3179-6945 GCA_964415855.1 uncultured Rikenellaceae bacterium | reverse complement strand
ACAGTATGCTTCTCTCCGA
Source organism: uncultured Rikenellaceae bacterium (assembly GCA_964415855.1). Taxonomy (GTDB): domain Bacteria; phylum Bacteroidota; class Bacteroidia; order Bacteroidales; family VadinHA17; genus LD21. The sequence continues at coordinate 6,926 of CAYQBZ010000183.1, read as the reverse complement.
TGGCTATGATAAATGCCTGGTCGAGCGGGACCTTACCATGGTCTTTCTCCGATGTGGAAAAATATGTAAAAGAGTATGCACTGTTAAGGATGCAGCTCATCCCCTATCTTTATTCAGAATTTGCCAAATACCATTTCGAAGGCACTCCTCCTTTCCGTGGCATGAACCTGGTAGCAGGTTTTGATTCGGCAGCAAAGACGGAACTCAGAAATGAGAACCTGGATGATAATCCGTATGCGGAAGCTGTGCTGAGAGAAATAAAGGATCAGTATATGACAGGTGATTATTTACTGGTGGCACCTTTGTTTACAGGCCAGTCTTCACGTAAGGTAGTATTGCCCAAAGGGAAGTGGTATGACTTCTACACAGGTCAATTTGCAGGAGATGGTGAAGTGATAACTGTCTCACCCGGACTGGAAAAGATCCCTGTCTATGTGAAGGACGGAGGTATTATACCAATGATGCCTCCGGTGTTACATGCACCGGCTGCCGGTGATAAATTTGACCTTGAAATAAGAGTATATGGTACAAATCCTTCCAGTTACAGACTTTATGACGACGATGGGGAGACCTTTAATTATGAAAACGGGGAATACTCATGGAGGGAGATTAAGGTCGTAAGAGATAAAAGTGGAAAACTCACCGGTTCTGTTTCAAAGGCGGAAAAAGGGAAACCTGATAATATCGGTAAGGTAAGCTGGCTGTTTATGAGTGAGTGATGGCGTGCCAGTATGATGGTGCGAAGGTACATCAATATTATGGCCAATAACCTTTGAACCTTTATACCGTTGCGCCATTACGCCATTGCGCCGTTGTGCCGTTGTGCCGTTACTCTGCTATCACTCCTCTTTTCGGACTTTAATTGTAAAGGCCATGGCTGGGTTGACAACAAGCATCTGATCTATTTCATCCTCAGAAAATCCTGTATTAAGCAATGCCGGTACCAGCTTCTCAAAAAGAGTTGTATAGCCCCTGTATGCACCCCCATTCTCTTCACCGGGACGATACCAGCCTGCATCATGCGACAGAAGTACTTTGTTTAAAAGATCATTGTCCTTCATATTTCTGATACGCCCGACATAATCGTCCAGGTTGTTTTCACTGATCCCGTCAAAACTGACCCAGGCACCCATCTTACCTGCAAGGACGTGGTTTGCCTGCTCCTTTTCATTCTGTGCATGAACCCACACAAATGCTTCTGGAGCCACACCTTCATCCTGCAATATCTCCAGCTCCTGAAAAGCAAGGTGCGCCGGACCGGTGTGTGATGCAATTGTCAGACCGGTCCTCAGATGGGTACGTGCAGCAGCCCTTACCAGTTTCTTATGAAGATCCGACAAATTATCACCTGCAACACCAATTTTGATAAATCCCGGTCTGATACCGGTCCCGTCAATGCCATTCTCCCATTCCGATGTCCATCTGTCAGCAAGCTGGTCAGGGCTCTCGCTGAAAGCATGTTGCGGAAGGTATTTATTATTACCGGCACCGTAATACCCGGTGTTTGTAAGAATATTCAGTCCTGACAGCTCTGAAAGCTCTTTCAGCAACAAAGGATCTCTGCCCAGGTAGTCCGGTGTACATTCAATAAAGGATCTACATCCGAGATCCCTTATCTGTAACAGGAAAGGAAGACATTTTTTCACCACATCAGGACGGTTCCATCGTGAATTGTCAATCGAGTCGGCCCCTATGAAATCGACAAGTATATGCTCATGGGTCAGTGTTACGCCCATCTCACCTGACTTTATTGGTCCTTTGACGGTCATGATAATCCCTTGCTCCCTTTTTGTGCATTGGAAGAATATTAGTATTAAAGAACAACACAAGACAACAATGGCCTTTTTCATATTATTATGATTTACATTTTATAACATGTCAATTCTACTGATTTCTGCATTCCATTAACCATAAATTTACTACATTTAAATTAAAAACACCTTTTATATGAAGCGAATCCTGGTAGATATGGATGGTGTGCTTGCAGATGTATACACACGTTTTTTTGAGCTCCATGAGAGGACTTACGGAGAAAAGCTGAAAGTTAAAGATATAATCGGTCTCAAAGAAGCTGAAGCATTCCCCGATCAGCTCAAATGGGTCAATACTCCGGGCTTTTTCAGGACTGTTCCTGTTATGCCGGGCAGCCGGGAAGGTCTCAGGAAGCTGAATGAGAAATATGATGTGGTGGTAGCTTCTATGGCAACGGAATTTCCTGAAAGTCTGACCGATAAGCAACTCTGGTTATCGGACCATTATTCTTTCATACACTGGAGACAGATAATATTCTGCGGATCAAAGGAGCTTATAAAAGCTGATATAATGATAGACGACCACTTCAAAAACCTTGACAATTTCAACGGGGATACAATATTATTCACGCAGCCACATAATATGAATATCAACCATACAAGGCACAGGCGGGTAGATACATGGGAGGAGATCGAGATGATCTTTTTCCCTGATTAAATTACAATTATTGAATTAAGTTACAGACTCAAATCCGTAAATTTTGATATCCGTCAAGTATTTATTTTCCAAAAAAGACTGACATATCTATTCTTTTAAATAAATTTATCATTTAAGTACACTAATATTTATGAACTCAATAATCTAATATAAAATGGAAAAGGATCAAAAACCTGCAGCCGGGCGGCTCTACTCCCTTGACGCCTTACGCGGATTCGACATGTTCTGGATAATGGGAGGAGAAGGTATATTCATCGGACTGGCTTCCCTTACCGGCTGGCCCGTTTTTCAGTGGTGGGCAGAACAGCTTGAACATATGCCATGGCATGGCTTTCATTTTTACGACATGATATTCCCTCTCTTCCTGTTCATAGCAGGTATATCTTTCCCCTTCTCAATGGCAAAACGTCTTGCAAGGAAGGATTCACGACTCTCTGTCTACAAACATGTTATATACCGTGGATTAATTCTTGTTCTCCTGGGAATACTTTATAATAATGGCGTCAGATTCAATTTCGGAGAATTGAGGTATGGAAGTGTCCTAGGAAGGATCGGCCTTGCATGGATGTTCGGGGCCCTTATCTTCATGAACACAAAACTCACCTCGCGGATAATATGGTTCTGGTGCCTTCTTATCGGATACTGGGTCCTGCTGATGCTATTTCCTGCACACGACCTCGGCTCGACCGATATTTTTTCAAGAGAAGGTAACCTTACCAGTTACATCGACCGTATCCTGATGCCGGGTAAACTGTACCTGGGGAATCATGATCCTGAAGGCATATTCAGTACCATTCCTGCAATTGGCACCGCTTTGCTTGGTATGTTCACAGGGGAGTTCATGCTATCTAAATATCTTAATGACAAGCCTTTAAAAAAGGTCCTTTACCTGGTACTGGCAGCAGTTGCCTTTATGATAATAGGTAAGGTATGGAACCTTGCTTTCCCGATAAACAAAAACCTCTGGACAAGTTCCTTTGTATGCTTCGTTGGCGGACTAAGCCTTCTCCTCTTCGCCATCTTCTATCTGATAATTGATGTGTGGCAACATAAGAAATGGGCCTTCTTCTTCGTAGTGATAGGAATGAACCCTATAACCATCTACCTCACAGAACGTATAGTCAACTTCAGGTCGACGGAGAGATTCTTCTTTGCCGGCATAACTGACCTTCTGCCTGAAGCATGGGGACCATTCATCAACGGTATCGGGATAACTGCCGCAGGCTGGGTATTCCTCTATATATTGTACAAGAAGAAGGTGTTCCTGAAGGTGTAACC
>CAYQBZ010000183.1:0-3169 GCA_964415855.1 uncultured Rikenellaceae bacterium | reverse complement strand
TCCTGTCTTTCGGATTATCAGGGTGTTGAAATAGATGATATTTACCCCCCACGGGGCTTTTTAGATATCTGAATATCAAATAAGTCCCCCTGTGGGGGATTTAGGGGTAGCTGAGAAGAGAGGACTTTTTCAACGGCTTGCTGGTGGTTAGTACATGATCTCTCTTTTAGTGAGAAGTCATTCCCCGAACCTGAAATAAAGTATCCCACCCAAAGTTTTACCATCATACAGATTTTGCTGGCTCTGTGGTCCCTCGGCATTGGCCCTCGTAAATTTAGTCCCTATCGGGCTTATTCCATTCAGGAACGAGATGTTCCCATCCGGGAACGGAGGATTGACTTCTCCCCTGACTCCCCTGGTCGAGTAAATGGCCCGTCCTGGTGTGAAGAGATGAAGAAAAAGATCCTTTGTTGCAGATATAACTGTAATCGGTACCTCCCTGGTTTTTACCTGGACTGCATAAAAGTTTGAATAATAGCCTTTGAACTCAGGATAATCCCAGCTCTCCCCTGTTATTGTATTATTGTAATATTTGGTAAATACACCGAATGTTGTTCCCTTCAGCCTGTTCTTCCATACATGATACGGACCATTTGCCATCAGTATGGCCCCTGTCACCAGCTCCTCAGGGTATGAAAATGTTATGCCCGCATAATCGTAAGCTCCAACAGGAGCATAACTGTAATCAAGCCGCAGCCACCCTCCCCTGAAGATGGTCCAGGTAGCATGACAATTACCTTCATAAGTCAGGTCAACAATATAATTTGTCCCGTCAAATCTGTGCTTCAGCTCTTTAAAGGTAGCATCATAACCCGTGAACCTGAAGCCCCTGGTTAATGAAACTGGCTTGTCATCATATTTCACAGCGGATATTAATCCTGTTTTTTTATTGAAAGTCACTGAAGTCTTTCCGGATGTCACAACAAGTACACTGTCATGTTCAGAAGTCTGGATCTTGTCATCTGTTGACATATTTATACGTGTAACATAATCCTCCTGTCCTTTTATGTTCCACGATAGTTTATTGATAAGTCTTCCATACTGGTCGGTCACTGTTATGTAAAAGACATCATAACTCCTCCAGTCGGCAGGAAGATCGGGAAGCAGGATACCACTTTCCCCGGGTGAAATATCTGGCGAAGTGATCGGTCGCGAAACCTTTGTTTCTTTAAAATCCGGAAAGCTGTTAGTGTATTTTACCAGGTCATATGAATAATTACATAGCCTCAGATTTGTGTAAATGTACCTGTTTGTAATATTGAACTTCCCCTCAAAGTCCTGGTTGATGTTTACCGGGCTGAACTGTACCGGTGACCATATTTCCCTTATCGTATAGAAACTGCCTTCCTTCTCGTGGTAGGGGCCAAGAATACCATCAGGAGCCCTGTTGCCATCCGTATCGATCGAATCATTCTTATCTTTCCTTTCCACACCTTCATCAGCAAAGACCCACAGGAAGGCTCCTGAGGCCAACGGACTTGAAAGCATAAGGTTCCACTGGTCATCCAGACCGGCACCATGGCCACCATCGTATAAACCATGAAGAAATTCAGTGGGGAAAAATATCTCCTTCCCGTTGGTGAGTGCATTTTCAACATACTTGTAGCCAGGATAATGCTTGGTGTTTGTCCCGTTAATTATCGACCACGGCTCAATAACTGTCCGTTTCTGAGGATCATATAATGCATAGTCACCGCGCACATCCTTATTAAAACCACCCTCGTTGCCGTTGTCCCACAATACAATGGATGGATGGTTCACATCGCGCTGAACCATCTCTTTAACAAGACGTTGTGCAGTAGGGGTATCATAATAACTCTGCCATCCGGCCAGCTCGTCAAGCACGAACATGCCCATTGAATCGCATACATCGAGGAAATACTGGTCAGGAGGATAGTGACTCATACGCACTGCATTCATATTCATGTCCTTCATCAGGTTAACATCGTCAATTGCAAGCTGTTTGCTGCTGGTACGTCCCGATGAGGGCCAGAAAGTATGACGGCATACACCCCTGAACATAATTTTCTGTCCGTTAACATAGATGCCGTCGCTTTCTCTTACCTCAACAGTACGAAAACCAAATTTCCTGGTTACCTGGTGAAGTACCTTCTTTCCCGAATTGATTGTGACAACAACCTGGTACAGGTTCGGAAATTCGGGGTTCCATAGTGCAGGATCACTGAACGACCCTTGAATTATTGCCTTACCCGTGCTTCTATCCAGTTCTGCCACAACAGGCTTTCCGAAAGGCTTGCCTGCGGTAGTCTGTACCTGTGCTTTGACGGTACTGCCCTTACCTGTTCCTTCCGTAAAAACATCCATATAAAATGACCCGTCCGCCATGGCATTTATAGCAACCCGGTCTATATATTGTGATGGCACTGCCTCGAGGTATACAGGACGAAAAATCCCTCCGAATACCCAGTAATCCGATTTGCGCTCAGCATTGTTGATACTTTCATTTGATGATTCCTTACTTACTGTCACTTCAAGAAGGTTGGCCGAATCAAAATTCAGAAGATCGGTTATATCAAATTTAAAGCGGTAGAAAGCTCCCTGGTGGACACTGCCTGCCTCTTTACCATTTATTTTCACTTCTGTATCCGTCATGGAACCTTCGAATACGATGAAGACTCGTTTGTCCTTCCACTTTTTGGAAACAGTGAACTCATACTTATACAGCCCTTTTTCGTTGGCCTTCATATTGATGTTACCGTAGAGGTACGAGCCAAAACCCTTCAGTTCCCAGTTCGAAGGGACAGCAATTTTGCTCCATTTTCCGCTGTTACGTCCATAAGTGCAGAAAAAATCCCATTGAACAGTATGATCCTTATCTGTACCCGACAGATAAAGGAGCTCTGTCTTCTGTGCCTCAGCCGAGATAAAACAGGTAATAATCAGGATAAGAATGAGTGTTTGTTTCATGATGCAGGATATTACTTTTATGAGTGCAATTTTGCAAAAAGAATCCAAATAAAGTCGGACAGGGAAAGAAATATTTTTAAGCTGAAATTTTGTATTGGTCTTTGCCATTCCATAGTTGAGGAGAAAATGATATATTTGTTTTTCATTGTTACCATTCGTGTTATCATGAGAGTATCCCGCATATTTATGATACCTGTGCTGTTGTTCTGCATGGCAGGAATTGTCTTCCCGCAGAGTGACA
>CAYQBZ010000182.1:0-6952 GCA_964415855.1 uncultured Rikenellaceae bacterium | reverse complement strand
AGATTCTCTGCAATTCCGTCAAGTACGTGCAATCCTCTTTCCTTAGCTTTTTCTCTCATTACTTTTGATGGTTCAATTCCCTCATTAATCCCCAGAGGAATTGCAAATATGCCGCTTCCGATCCCAATCTCAATTCCATTACCTTTTTCAGGCATTAATTTGTGTATTGCCAGAAGTTCAGATTCAAATACATAATGATTTTCAGAAAACCATTGCTCGTATTCACTCAGATGTTCATCAAAAGGCTTTGTTTTTGCCATAGTCAGAAGTTCAATTTATGAGAAATGAACCAGATAATCACGTATAAGTAAGTCATCGATAACATGTGATCCTTTAGACTGTCTTTATTGGATCCTATATAACCAGTATCAACGCACCTTCCTGTGACTCAAACGGTCCGTGTTCTTCATGAGGACTATAGATTTGGTACGATCCTTCCGGGAAAATTTTTCCATCACTCGTGTAAGAACCTCTAAGAACATAATGTTGTTCTGTAACAACATGAGAATGAGATCCCATTTTGAAACCTTCGTGACATTTTAGCAAAATAGTCCTGCCACCATCTGTGTCCCTGAGGACTTTCATTAGCGTACCTTCAGGATAATCATCTGCAATTCCCCAACCTGAGTCATCTAATAAATTGATAAAATTTTTAATATCAGATCCTCCCTTTTATACTTTAATTTGAATATTATATAAATGCCAGCTTTGACAAAGTCTGTTTTTCAGATCTCAATAAAGGCTACCAGTATCATTCATTTTACGAATTCCCGGAATTTTAATTATGGATATTTAAAGAACTAATGTTTACAGAATGGCACTCAGGACAGTTATCTTCCGCCATTGGAGTGTAAATGTTAAATCGTGCATAGCAGTCATTACATAAAAACCACTCTTTCTCGAAGCGGACATTACCATATACAGCTTTTATTTCTTTTCCTTCAACCATTGCCCGGCTTATTTTACGTCTTGCATTTTCACAAATCCTTGCGAAGGTAGCTCTGGATATATCCATTAATACGGCAGCCTCCTCATAAGTCAGCAAGTCATAATCAGCCATTTTTATAGCTTCATATTCTTCATAAAGCAAATCAACAGAACCTTTACATCCTTTAGGGCAGCCGTAGGGTTTAAAACCTTTAAAATTAGGTGGTGCAAAGATCTTTCGTAGTTGTTTCTGACGAGGCATATCATTATATATTTTCTTCAAAGATAATGAGAATATTCTCAATATATACAATTATAATAATTCTTTATTCAAAAAATTTCATTTTGATATGAATTTTTGGGGGGTATGGTTGTCTCATCTGATCAAAACTGGCTTTTAGTTTATTTTTTAATAATGTTTTCTTATAATGTTGATATACAACCAATTTCTACATAATATATAATATATTTATGTGATATGAATTTTATGCCCAAAAAGGAAAAAAGTTTGTGGCAGATTTTGCGGATTTTGTGGCAGAAAGCACAAAATCCCTTGAAAATCAAATGGATATAGGATCTTAAGGTGGTGCGGATGGGACTGGCTTCGCCGGACCCTTTCATCCTGAGGTTACCCTACAAGAGAATACAAAAATGCTGCTTCCGCAGCACTTGATATATTTTAATCCGTCAACTTATTCCAGCAAGCTGTCATCGTTGCCTGATTAAAATATTAAAGCCATCCACCAATTGGCAGATGGCTTTTTGTATTCTCTTGCGGTGCGGACGGGACTCGAACCCGCGACCCTCGGCGTGACAGGCCGATATTCTAACCAACTGAACTACCGCACCATTTATTGCGCTGCAAAATTAAGCGATTTTTTAAATCGACAAAACATTTGCCGAAAATATTATTGTAAATATCATTTCATTTTCAGCCTGTTTTTGATTTATCACATCGATTTTTTTTGGTTTATTTAATTGCTCTTAAATATAACTGAATGATGAAGAATATTGTAGTACTTGACGGATATACCCTTAATCCCGGTGATATAAGCTGGGATCCGGTAAGTAAATACGGAAAGCTGACTATATATGACCGGACCGGTTTTGAGCCTGAGAAAATAATTGAAAGGATAGGTGATGCTGAAATAGTGCTGACAAATAAAACACCGCTCAACAAAGCCGTGCTCGATAGGGTTCCTGCACTGAAATACATAGGGATACTGGCAACGGGCTATAACGTGGTGGACCAGGCAGTAACAGGAGAATACGGGATCACTGTTACAAATGTACCCGGTTATGGGACAGATGCAGTGGCGCAATATACTTTCGCCCTGTTGCTTGAGTTGTGCCATAATGCAGGAGCGCACAGCGACGCGGTGAAAAAAGGTGAATGGTCAGCTTCACCCGATTTCTGTTTCTGGAAATACCCGCTTGTTGAACTTAGGGGAAAAACGATGGGTATCATTGGCTTTGGCAGGATTGGACAGGCAGTTGCTAAGATAGCCGGTGCTTTCGGTTTAGAAGTCCTGGCTTATGACAAATCTGAATATAAAGCTCAGGCAGATATTAATTACAGGTATGTAAAATATGATGAGGTATTAAGCCAGTCAGATGTTATCAGCCTCCATTGCCCGCTGACAGATAATACAAAAGGGTTGATAAATAAACAGGCCATTGCAATGATGAAAGATGGCGCGATGCTCATTAATACTGCACGGGGGCCACTGATAGTTGAGGAAGATCTGCGCGATGCCCTGAACAGTGGAAAAATAGCCGGAGCTGCTGTGGATGTTGTGTCCCGCGAACCGATATCAGAGGATAATCCTTTGCTTAAAGCCAGGAACTGTATTATTACTCCTCATATTGCATGGGGATCAAAGGAATCACGCACCCGGTTAATGAATGCCGTAGGGGAAAATGTCGGAGCATTCATGAGGGGACGACCTGTGAACGTTGTGAGTATCTGAACAGATCCTGATAAGCAAGGCTGATGCTAAGTGCAAGATTATGCAGGCTTGAAGAAGCTGAAATTCACCCCTCCGTAATTACGATGCTCAAAGAACCGGATATGACCTGAAAAGCTCAGGTGTCTGGGATGCTCCAGTATTAAAAAACCTTCCTTGTTCAGGATTTGTGACTGCATCACGAGATCCGGGAGTTCAGCCAGCCATGCAAGATCATACGGCGGATCCGCAAAAACTATGTCATATTTGAAGGAACAGGTTCTTAAATATGCCTTTACATCAATATGGATCGTCCTTATGTTATCAAATCCCATATCCTTAATGATACGCTGGATACCTGATATATGTTTCATGTCCCTTTCCACCAGGTGTACATGGGCGGCCCCTCTTGATGCAAATTCATAACTTACACTGCCTGTCCCGGAAAAGAGATCAAGTACGTTTACGGTCTCAAAATCTATCCTGTTGTTCAGAATGTTAAAAAGACCTTCGCGTGCAAAATCGGTTGTGGGCCTTGCTTTGAAGTTAGCAGGAGCTTCAATCCTTCGTCCTTTGTATTTCCCGCCTATTATTCGCAATTTATCGCACTGAATAGGTTTATGAAACGGTGAAGTTCAGTATCGTTGAACACATAGCTGAAGGTGAAATTGCCTGAAGGAGCCGCAAACTTAATATTCCTGATATACATCGACAGGCTGGAATACAGATCATCGTATTTCTCAGTCATGCCGCTGCAGTGTATTGTCTCTTCCTGCTTGATATCCAGTTTTTTAAATACACCAAGGATAAAGTACAGGATGTCTGATATATTCCTGTAATGGTAAGTATTGCAGAATGCAAGCTGGTTATTACTGAAGATTATAAGGTTAAAGAATTCCCTTTCGACATGGATATGAATATAATTTCCGTTCACACTTTTCCTCTTGTATGATATCTGTTCAAACAGGGGTTTGGTATGATGGATGGGATGTATTCCGGGATAATAGCCGGTGATCAGGTCGACATGATCTTTCAGCACTGAGAATACCAGGTACGATTCGGGATCATTAATCTTATTGGAAATAATTGTATTTCCTTCATCAATTGTATGATTGAACGTAAAATACTCATCTTTTTTGCCGGGATCGAATAGCGCCGCTGGTACAATAGTCAACTTTGATGAGGGCATAACCGCCGATATCCTCTTATACCGCCTGGTAAGGAAATCATCTTTGCTTATCAGCGCATTTGTCTTTTCAGCGTTCAGATATTCATTCTCGTCGGCACCGAAGGACCTGAGAAGGACAAACTTGTTCCTGATAGTATCGAAAATACAAAAGGATAATCAGTCGGGACCCAGTTGAAGGGCAAGTTCATAGTTCTCAGTTGAGTTTATATCGAGTGTCTCATCGAAGAGTTCCAGGAAAGACATTTTAATTACCGCTTTAAAGGTATTTATATAAATATTCTCTGTGCACCTCTGTGCTTCTCTGTGTCCCTCTGTGTAAGTTCTTTATGGTAATACTGGATTACACAGTGTTAAACCTTACAATAACTTGTTGATTATTATAGTATTTCTCTGTTTTTTATTATTCAGAAGTTGATTATGTTTACAAACAAAATTAGAAAAAATATCCATGTAGCAATTCATGTAGCTGCCAATTAGCGATGCGGGATACTATTATTTTCAACCAGCTGATTAAGAATCTCGGTAATGCGCCAACAGAAGATCAGTCGGATGCATTAGGGAAGATAGCGACCTATATCTGCAACAACGATAACGATGTGATCTTTCTTATGACCGGGTATGCCGGAACAGGCAAGACCAGCGTCATAAGTTCAATAGTAAAAACACTTGGTTTACTCAGGATACGCTCGGTCCTTCTTGCACCTACCGGACGGGCAGCAAAGGTCCTTGCATCATACGCAGGTCGCCAGGCGTTTACCATCCATAAAAAGATCTACAGGCAGAAAAGTTCAAAAGACGGCTTTGGCAGCTTTTCCCTCGACAGGAACCTTCACAAAGATACTTATTTCATCGTTGATGAAGCCTCGATGGTCTCGAATATCTCTTCTGATTCGTCCCTGTTTGGCAGCGGCAGACTGCTTGACGACCTGATTGAATATGTATATTCCGGGACCGACTGCAAGCTCATCCTGGTGGGTGATAAGGCGCAGCTCCCTCCGGTGGGATCTGCTGTCAGTCCTGCTCTTGATCAGGAAGCTCTTGCAGGATATGGTTTCGGATTGGTGAGCACGGAACTCAGGCAGGTTGTAAGGCAGAGTGAGACTTCCGGAGTGTTGATGAACGCCACTAAGGTGCGTCTGCAGATTGCCGGCAGCGACCTTGTCCATCCCTCTCTTGACACCATAAATTACCCGGATATAAGAAAAATTACAGGTGAATATCTGATCGAGGAAATATCAACGGCGTATGGCAAGTGTGGGATGGATGGGACGATCATTGTTGTGAACTCAAACAAGCAGGCTAACCGTTATAACCAGGGTATACGGAACAGGATATTTTTCAGGGAAGAGGAGATCAGTGCAGGTGATATGGTTATGGTAGTGAAGAATAACTATTTCATACTCGATGAGGAGGAGAACGGGGCCGGTTTCATTGCCAATGGTGATATTGCCGAAGTGCGAAAAATAAGGAAATACGAAGAGCGATACGACTTCAGGTTTGCCGATATGGTGCTTAAGTTCCCTGATTATGAGCTTGAACTCGAGTGCAAAGTGATGATGGATGTTCTTCATCTTGATACACCGGCTCTACCACCTGAGAAAAACAGGGAGCTTTTCCAGAATATCCTTGCCGATTACCTGCATATCCCTGCAAGAAGGAAACAATTTGAGGCAGTAAGGAACGATCCCTGGTTCAATGCCCTCCAGATAAAATTCGCCTATGCTGTCACCTGTCATAAGGCCCAGGGCGGACAGTGGGAGAGGGTCTTTATCGACCAGGGCATGTTTAACAGGAATGAGGTCACCCTGGATTACCTCCGCTGGTTTTATACTGCTCTCACACGGTCAACAGATAAAGTATACCTTGTTAATTTCCCTGAAGATTGGTTTGATTTATGAGATGTCTATTGTTAAAATTCCTTAATTTATTCAGGAAATGTGTTATTTGTTAATTTGTGTGGAATATTTCCATCTGATCATTTGTCTAAAGCCAGTATATTATCAACTCAATAAAATTAAATGAAAATGGAAAGAAATCTTAAGACACTTATGCAATTGTTAGCATTGACAATTGTACTGGCCCTTATTGCGCCAGTAACTACACAGGCACAGGCAGGTAAGGCCAATTTTGCAGGTACCTGGGCTATGAATGCTGAAAAAAGCACCCTCCCACAAGCTGGTGGCGGTGGTCGCGGAATGGGTGGCGGTGGTAATTTCACTGTTGCACAGGACGCCAATACCCTTACACAGACAAGGGAAGGCCGTAATGGCACTATTACTACCAAATATACTCTCGACGGAAAAGAGACTGTAAACTCAACAGGTGGTGGCGAAAGTAAATCTACAGCTAAATGGTCCGCAGACGGTAAGTCGCTTACAGTGGTTACCAAAACAAATTTCAACGGCAATGAAAGAACTTCAACAGCCGTATGGAGCCTGAATGATGCTAAAACACTCTCTATTGTCAGTACACGACAGGGTCAGAATGGTGAAGTAAAAACCACCATGGTATATGACAAGAAGTAAGGTTGATAATAATGCATAATGTTTTTAAAGGCTCCGTAAGGGGCCTTTTTTTTATCCCGGGTTCAGCAAAATTTTATTAATTTTCCAGCTCTAAATTTTTTAAACTGGTCGCTATGAAATCTTATCGCAAGGAATTATGGTATGAGATCCCTTCCAGGAGGGCATTTGTTAACATAACCGGGCAGGTGGAGAAATGTCTTGATGAATCGGGGATACAGGAAGGCCTGGTACTTGTAAATGCAATGCACATAAGTGCTTCTGTGTTTATCAATGATGATGAATCAGGTCTGCATCACGATTTTGAGGTATGGCTGGAAAAACTGGCTCCTGAAAAACCCTATTCTCAGTACCGGCATAACGGATTT
>CAYQBZ010000181.1:0-7021 GCA_964415855.1 uncultured Rikenellaceae bacterium | reverse complement strand
ATTCTCAAACCGGATATTCTCAACACGTGTTCCTGTTGTCTGATCGCCCCTGATGACAATAAATTCTTTTATAACCGGTGCAAAAAAGGTTGTATTCTCTATTGTTTCACCAGGCAGGGGTATATAATAAAGGTACCCGCTTCTTTCGAGGAACCACTCTCCCGGGGCATCAAGCGCCGCTCTGTAATTCTCAACAAAATATCTCGACTTACTGTTAATTGGATTCCATGGCTTCATTCCTTCACCAACAGTATAAACCGATGAATTCCGGGTGCTGAAATCCGTTACATGTTTTATTGTGTTATCCCAGTTATGATAAAATATCATTAAGGCAGACTGCTGGTCCTCTTGTGTAAAAGACTTAAATAAAGAGGCTTCCATAGTATCCAGTACAATCTGTTGCACGGCAAGCTCAGGTGCGCGTCCCTGCCCTTTTTCAATGACCGTTTCGGTAACACTCCTTACAAAATAAAAGCCTGCATCAGGTGTTCTGGCCCTTACTGCACGTCTGCCATTCACGTAAAGCTGCTCAAAATAGGAATCATAGTAAGCCACTTGAGGTACAAATACTCTCCAGAGCTTATCGTTTACTTTTTGAAAGCCCGTTAGACTGACCCCTCCCCTGAATACTGCCTTTTCTCCCTCCTCTGCCTTGAAGATCAAAGGATTATCACCCGATCCGGAATCATCGTCTGACAGGATCAAGGGTTGAAGCATGAAATACTCGCCTTCCATTGCAACAACCTGTACAGGCTTACCTGGCCGTCCGTTCTGCCGGTATTCCCTCGCTTTATCACGTCCGGCAGTCAGGGTTGCAAGAGGTTGTTCATATGTCCCGGGATTACTGTCACTGCCATCGGGAGATATATAGATCACCTGGCCGGAAGCAATGTTCAGGCTAATACTAATGGCAACTATCAGACTACTAATTAACTTTATCATCATCTCGTTATTTCCAATTGAGACTCATAAGCTAGAAATTTAATTCCTGAAATGCAACTATTTTATCCTGCCCTGATTTGTCTTAACTACTGTCAGTAAATTTATTAAATAATCTCAGTATTTAAATACTGATTAAAATACTGAGATTAATATGTATTATCACGGGAGGTTAGTAAAAATATATTTCTCTTATATTAGCATTTCAAAAACCTGCTGAAATGACTACTGTACAGGAACTGGCAAAAATGATCGATCACTCAGTACTTCATCCTGCTTTGACAGATGCTGATCTGCTAAGGGAGTGCAACATTGCAAGACTATATGGCGTTGCGTCTGTTTGTGTCAAACCATACGCAGTTAAGCTGGCAAGGGAACATCTGCATAATTCAGGTGTTGAAACGGGATGCGTGGTCGGATTTCCCCATGGAAACAGTTCGGTAGAAGTGAAAGTATATGAAGCGGACCTGGCATGTAAGGATGGAGCGTCGGAGATCGACATGGTAATAAATATTGGCAAAGCAATTGAAGGTGACTGGGAATATATAGAAGCTGAAATAGAGGCAGTTACAAGAATCGTCCATAAACATAATGCCTTAATAAAGGTTATATTTGAAACAGATTATATCACAAGAACAAATGACAAGATAAGGCTCTGCGAAATATGTACCATGGAAGGTGCCGATTTCGTTAAAACTTCAACAGGATTCGGTTTCGTAAAACTCCCGGATGGTGATTATAATTACAAAGGTGCCACGGTGGAAGACGTTAAACTAATGAGGAAATATTCAGGTCCCAATGTACAGGTAAAATGTGCAGGAGGGGTTCGGACACTTGATGATCTGCTTAAGATGAAAGAAGCCGGGGCAACACGGTCAGGAGCGACCGCCACAGAAAATATTATGAAGGAAGCTATAATGAAATTCGGCGAGTGACGGATATGGGTGTATTATTTACTGAAAGATCATTTTTCTTAAAGATCAGTTTCCTGCTATATCTTATCATTGCTGATGCGGGGATAGTGGCCCAGGACAACCGTGCACAGATCCCGGCAGTTCTTAATGATTCCTATTTTGAAGTTAATACGGGGTACATAAACTATTCATTCAATGCAAAACAGCTTGAAGATGGTTATACCTTACAATCGGTTGATATTCCGCATGCTGCCGTACGACTGATACCGGCAGGCTATGAATTCAACAGGTATTTTTCAGTACAGATCTCCTATATGCGGCCTGTTTTATGGGTACGTTACACGTATAGCAAAGATCCTGATATTAAAGAAGTGACACGGTCGGTATGGATGAATGTGGCCGGCCTGACCATAAAACCAACCTTACCTGTCGGCAGGCATTTTTACATTTATGGCGAAGGAGGCCTCTCCATTGTCACAAGAAAAGGATTTAATGATGATGATAGCAATCCTGTTATCACCAATGCTAACTACTCAACATACTTCTTCGGAGGAGGGATGAAATATCTTATCAATAAGAATTGGGGTCTTATGCTAAGCATGGTACGATCGCCGGAAAATAAAATATCCAGACAACCGGCAACTTCATTTTATTCAGCCGGCTTTTCATATAAGCTCCTTCCGTTCAGTGAGGAGCATCTTGAGGAATCAGTTAATTCAGGTTATCTGTTCCCGGAGCAGGTCATCCAGGCAGGTATAACAAGCAACGTCCTGGGATACGGAGTCAATAATTTTGTCTCTGAGGGTAAGATACCGGTTTTCTGGGCAGGGGAAGCCGAAGTACAATATGGGCTATCGATTAACTATCAGCGTAACATTTTTCATGGAGTGAAGATCTTCTCGCTAGACTGGGGTGCAAGTCTGTCTTTCTGGAGAACCAATGTCGACCGCGAAAACTTCTTCACCATATCGGTCTATCCTGTCCTGAAATGGACCCTCATACATACCAGGCCGGCTGATTTCTATTTCTTTTACAGCGTAGCCGGACCGGCATATATTTCCAGGACCACTCTTGATGGCAAGGACATGGGTGAACACTTTACCTTCCATGATAGTATGGGTACAGGTATATATTTTGGAGAGCACAGAAATCTTAATACCGAGGTCAAGATCGGGCATTTTTCCAACGGAGATCTATTCCCTGGTAATGAAGGAGTAAAGTTACCATTGTCACTCAATCTTGGCTACTGCTTTTGATTTTATCTTCATCTAATGTGAAACAAACATTTCCTCGTAGTGCGGCATCGGATCAAATATACCTCCTCCGGTGCTGTAAAATTCATTGTTGAGTACATATACACCTTCCTTAACATTTACCCACGGCGCATCTTTCCTCGGATGGTAGTCCATCATTGTGTTCCAGTTCTTATAATTCTGGTGACCATTGCTTTCTACCAGCCCTAGCTTACCTATCCCAGGGAATGAAGGTAATCGTGCTGCCACGTTTTTATTCCATTCAACCAGCACAGGATTGACCGTCAGGTCAGCACAGAAGCATGGGATGTTTCGCTCAAAGGCTGCCTGTGCAATCTTCATGGTCATGCTCAGGGTCTTTGCAATAGCTTTAAGTGCCATGGCTTTATATCCCATTTCAATACGTTTTACTGCATCTTCCACAGTATGAGCACTTTCGTCCGCAGCAAGCCTTATTGGGATATCGCTCACATCAATTTCAAGTTCCTCAGGAAAGGGTTCTTCAATTATAGCGATCTGGTCATAAGCTCCTATGTTCTTTGCATGGTCGATGAGCCTGAGGAGGGTCTCTTTCTTTTCATACCGCCCGTTGGCATCGAAATAATATGGCAGCTTACCATTTTTGGTATATGAAGTCCTGCCACTTCCAATAGCCTTATGAATTGCTGTAAGTCGCTCCTTGTCCTTTTCAAGCATCTCCTGTTGTGTTCCCGGCTGGCCAATCTTTATTTTCATGAAGAAATATCCTTCGTCAGCAGCAGCTTTTATCTCCTCAATGGGGATAGTATATGCCATCAGCGGAATACCTGCCACTTTCTCATGCTTGTGATCAAGAGCAGGCTTATAAGCAGAGGGGATCATAGCATCAAACGAAGTTATTCCGTTCTCTTTTGCATAGAGCAGCCATGCAGCATTGTCAACACCTACCAGTGCATTTAATGCAAAAGTCTTACGCAGGTCGGGTTTTGATGTCACTTTTTTACCGAATTCATATACTTCAGGATATAAGGCATCCAGAAGCTCAACTGGAGATGTAAAGGTTTGCCCGTTTGCCATCTGCATAGCCTTTTCAGTCATTGCATACATAAGAGCATTACCTCCGCTTTCCGAATGGCTGGCAAAGACCTGTGCATCTGACCACAGTACGCTCTGCGTGCACAAGCCTATAGAATGGTTTCCTGTATCACTTTCCATAAAAGCTGCTGACTGCCATATCTCGGTCATATAGCCTCCTTTAAAACCAAAGGGTCTAATAAGAGGCTCGCGTTCAAAGTTTGAGCTTACCCCTGAGATCCTGATAACCTTTGGCGCAGGTCCGGCACACCCTGACACGATTAAATCAAGCGGACTGGCCGCTATTGCGGCGCCGGCAGCAAGCATCCCTTTTTTTAAGAAAGTCCTTCGATTCTGTTTTATCATCTTATGCAAGCCTATATTTCTTAAGGTAAGAATTCAGAAAATCCACATCTTTTTTAAGTTTCCTGACAATTATCTCCTGCTGCTGATTCAAAGGCAGGTTTTCCTCACCATTTTCAAGCAAGGGATATTCAATATGAAGTGTCATGGGCGCTACAATATCAAGCTCCATAAGAGACCTGAAAAAGGAATCCCAGTCAACCATCCCCTCACCCAAAGGAACTGTAACCGCCTGTGTTCTTCCTTTAACCGTCATCCATGTAAAGTCTTTTATTGCAAGTGTCTTTATATGGCTGGCTATCAGGCGCATACCCACTATCCAGGAGTTTGCGCCTTCCACCATTGCATGTCTGACATCATACTGGCAGCCGGCATATTCCGGGGGAAGTCCGCGAAGCAGTTCGTAGAGATCCCAAACTGGTCCTCCAACCCTTGTTCCTGCGTGGTTCTGATATCCACCATGAATGTTATATTTCCTGTTAAGGTCGGTAATATCTTTCATTGTTGTCCTGAGTTTTTGCAGTGTCTCCCACACACCGGCCTTAAAATCATATTCAAAATAGCCTAACCTGTAATGAGTTATACCCAGCTGTGATGCTGTTCGCAATACCTGTTCAGTATAGGGATCATCAGTAGTGACTATTCCACTTGTCATCATATCGATTACAAGGTTATATTTCTTCGCCTCTTCAGATAGTTTCGGCAACAGGGTAGTAACAGATGCAGGTTCAACTTTTCCTCCCGGCCTTACAGTCATATCAAAGCCTCCAATACCTGATCTCGCGGTACATTCGCACATAAATGAAAAATCGTATGCATCGAGAGGTTTGGAAAAGAGACGTACAGGATATTTCCCGGATGCATCTCCGGTTCCCATGGATCCCAGTATAGATGTAAAAGGAAGTGCCGCACCGGCAGCAGCAACGGTTGATATAAATTCTCTTCTGTTCTGTTTCATTGTGTTTTGTTTATAGTTTCCAGGGGCTCCTGTATTCATACTGAAGAAGCTTATTAGCGGCCTCACTGTTAGTAAACCTTTCCCGGGCCGGATCCCATTCAAGCCTTTCGCGTGTTGCACATGCAATATTTGCAAGGTGGGCAAATGAAGTGGACCGATGGCCATCTTCAAGGGTACAGAGAGGGTTATTGCGAGACTTTATGCAATCGAGGAAGTTACGGATCAGTCCCGAGGTACTGTCAGCGCTGCTTCCGTCATCTAAGGGCAGGTCAGGAATCCTGTACTCCTCGGCCTCCACCTGTCTGCCCCATGACTGGAACTGACCTTTTGAGGCAGGAACAATACGGTAGCCTTTTTCATCGGCGTAGAGGTTACCTTTTGTACCTCTCAGCTCAAGTTCCCCATATGGAAAAAGGCCTCCGCTACTGGTTTCGTAAATACAGAACGAAATTATCTTTTTCGATGCAAATTC
This sequence comes from uncultured Rikenellaceae bacterium, assembly GCA_964415855.1. GTDB lineage: Bacteria > Bacteroidota > Bacteroidia > Bacteroidales > VadinHA17 > LD21. Next base: position 1,069 of record CAYQBZ010000181.1, on the reverse strand, counting down.
AAAGGTCACCTGCATTGTATCAGGGATATCCGCATCATGGTCGAGCACATATTTCCCGCCGTGAGCGGTAACGGATACGGGTGCCACTTCACCCATCAGCCACCGGCAGGCATCCATATAATGTACACCCCAGTTACCCATCTGGCTGGAATAATCGCTCCACCACCTGAACATGTAAGGTGCAATGTTGTACTGGTATGGCCTGTAGGCCCTGGGACCAAGCCACATATCCCAGTTAAGATCCTTGGGCGGAGGCTCCGGCTTTAGCTTCCCTATCCCGTCAGGCCACATATCACTTATCCGTGCAGCCCTGGCAACTGTTACCTGCCCGATCTTTCCGGCAGGTATATCCACTGCCAGTTTCTGGAAGACCCTGTTACCCCGCCTGTTCAGTCCTACGGCTACAACGCGGTCGCTGGCTTCCCACACCTGCACCATCTTTCTTCCTTCCACCAGTGTATTTGTCAGAGGTTTTTCAACATACACATCTTTCCCTGCCCTTATTGCGTCAACTGTAATGATAGCGTGCCAGTGATCTGGAGTAGCGATACATACCGCGTCGATGTTCCTGTTTTCAAGAAGTCTCCTGTAATCATTATAGAGAGTTGGTTTCTGAGCAAATTTCTCACCCATTCCCGGGACCTGTCCGGGCCTGTCTGCCAGGTAGCGGGGATCAACCCTGGACCGGTCGCGCTGCAGGTATGGTTCATAAATATCGCAGAGTGCAGCCACTTCCTGGTCAGGTTGTTTCATGAACAATCCAAGTAACTGCGAGCCACGGTTACCTATGCCAATAAAGCCCATGTTTACCTTGTCGTTGGCACCAATAATACGTTTATAGCTGGCTGCGGTCAATGAAGAGGCCCCGAGTGTAACTCCTGCTGTTACAATACCTGTCCTTGCTATGAATTCGCGTCGTGTACTCTTGTTAGTGCTTTTCATATCTTATAATATTTTAAAAGAGAAAATTAAGAAAATTATCTGATTCTTACCCGGATTTACTATTATTCGATTAAAAAGTTTAATAAAAGCATTCGGCTGTTCAGGTAATGTAAAATAGCACCAATCC
>CAYQBZ010000180.1:0-7037 GCA_964415855.1 uncultured Rikenellaceae bacterium | reverse complement strand
ACCGGCTTCTCCCACAAGGTACCACCGATACGGCTTTGAGTGTGTTCATACTGGAACATTCTTGACATACCCGTGCCCCATCGTATTCCACCGTAGGCACTTATCATGTTACTTACCGCAGCCCCGGCATAGGCACATGCAAACATATTGGTCCGTGTTATAAGCCAGGCAATCTGATATCCTCCCCAGCTCTGGCCGTCCAGGCCCAGCCTGCTTTTGTCGATATAATCATACCTGTCGATGAGAGCATAAGTACCGCTGACCACCGCATTATAGCAACTTTGACCGGGATATCCTACTGTATATACAATATCCGGTACAAAAACCAGGTAACCGTTACTAACTGCAAAAGTGATATTTATGCGCGAAGGACTGGGAGCAGGAGGAATATAATTAAATAGACCATCGGAGCTTCTTTCGTAGAAATAGACTATCATGGGATATTTTTCAGACGGATCAAAGTTCTCGGGTTTATAAAGAATCCCCTGAAGATTATCCTTGTCAAATGACATCCAATCGACTAATTCTGCTGAACCCCAGTTATAATTCGACTGCTGAGGATTTGTGGCCGAAATCCTTTTCACTTCACCGAACCGCATGTTGCTGATAAACAGATCCGGGGAACTTGTAAAGCTCCCTTTCTGCCATAGCAGTATATCTGAATTCTTTGCCTTTACGGGGTCCCCAGGGAAAGAGGCTTGCTCTGACAACAGCTTTTCCGGGGCTGATGTTTTCCAGGGCGTAATTGTATAAAAGCCTGATTCTTTATTACTGTAATTAAAAGACGAGAGATATAAAAGGTCCTTTTTGCTGATGAACTCCTCATCAGGATCCATCTTAATATAACGTAGCCTCAGATTACTTTTCCGGCCAAAATTATTAGTGATGTTTACAGGCTTCTCGTTCCCGTTCAGGTCGAGAGCCCATATATCATACCGGTCATATACCAGGAGATGTGTCTGGTCATCCATCCAGCCTGCAATGCCATGTGGGGAAGGGTCGTCCGGCACATCATTCAGCTCATCGTACAGGGGTACGCTTACGGATGAGGAAATGTTCTTCCGTGCGGTACTGCCCATGGCGATTGAAATCCATCCTTTTTCATCATTATCCCAGTATACCAGATACCTGCACGAAGGAGAGAGAGTAGCCCGCGAGGAACATTTCTCAAGAATTAATGTTTTACTGCCGGTATTTACATTAACGAGATAATAATCGGAATAATTCCTTCCCTCCCATGAAGAAGATTTCCTGTACTTTAAATCAGATGAGCCTAGTGCAATAATGCCATTGCCTTTTTCGTAAGTACGGACAGCCTCGATTATAGTATCGGCAAGCTGAATCATCCTGTGTGTATCAATATGATAAACTGCCAGATATGTTCGCTTTAGTTCCTGATTTAGCTGCTTCTTCTGCATGGGCTGAAGAACATTATCATCCCATGACCATATATCAAGCTTGTATCTCTCATCATCCAGCAAAGTATCTTCAGGTTCCTTAACGGGCTTTTCAGCTGTCCCAAAGAACAAACGGCTGCCATCATCCGAAAAAGAAATGTTCCCATTTCCACTTACCCTCCATCCGGACGGCATTCCGGTATTTACGGTGTCAATTATCATTAAAGCATTTCCCTGTCTTGCAGAAAGCCAAAGTGTATAGTTCTTTAATTTTGCAGTATCGGGAGAATAAAGAAATGAAATATTCAGCCCGGAGTTATCGATGCTTAATTTTTCGACATCACCGGTACCTTCAAAAACGATTTTGGAATTCTCCTTTTGTGTATCAAACACATTCACCTTAAAATATTCGATTTTGCCAGAGTCAGGAATATTCTGAAGGAAACCTATTGTTCTCCCTTCGTCACCAACAACATAATCAGTAACATCGGGGTACCTGAATTCTTTTTTCAGTACCGGGTCACAGATAATAAGATCTGTCCCCTTTCTGTCAGGTTCCTTATTTTTTCCGGAAGCTGACGAAACAGGAGTCTTGGTACTATCAATGCCTGTTCCGCTATCATTCATCTCAGGTACTTCCTTTTCCAGCAGATAGGCCATCCACGATGAATTCTTTTCGGCTACTTTGAAGGACTTCACTCCCTGCACCTTTGTAATATCAGTGGATGTCAGGGACCTGATCTCCATGTCATTTTTTGGCATATTATCAGGTTTTAGCTTCTTCTTTTTTGCCTGACGTGTTTCAGCAAATGACGGAACAACAGAATATACAAGATACCCGGAACCCGGAGCAAAAACTGCCCTGTCTCCCCTGGCTACCGAATCTCTCCCCCCTGTTGTAACATTGTATATATAAAGCCATCCATCACCTTCCTGAGGATTGACTTCATAAGAGATCCATTTACCATCATTTGAAATAATCTGAGAGCTAATACTTTCCCATCCATCATATACAGAATGATCGAGGGGTGGTTTCTGGGCTGTAACAGCCAGCGTGAATGCAGCGAAGAATATCCCAGATGCTATCTTAATCTTTTTCATCGTTAATAATTTTAAGCTTTAAACATATAAAAGTTTAACCATTTTAAATTAATATATTTTATGTTATAGATCATTAAGGATGGTTAATTATATTTGCTTTTAAAATCCGAGCATGGTAATAACAGGTCTGGAATCTATCCTCCATCATTTCCCCTCCGGATTAAAAGGAAAAAGAGTTGGCATTTTGTGCCATGCACCCAGTATTGCCAAAGATTTTACCCATATAACAGATATTTTTCACAGGCGGGATGACTGCATTTTATCAGCTGTCTTTGGTCCTCAGCATGGTATCCATGGTCAGACCCAGGACAATATGATAGAGTGGCAGAGCCGGCAGCATCCGGTATTTAATGTTCCACTTTACAGCCTTTATGGAGAACACCGCAAGCCAACCCCGGAGATGCTTGATAAAATTGATGTTCTCCTTATCGACCTTCAGGATGTTGGAGCAAGGCTGTACACATATGTCTGGACAGTGAAATTGTGTATTGAAGCCTGTGATGAGAGAGGAATACCGGTATGGCTTCTTGACAGGCCAAATCCCATTGGCAGGCTGCCTTATGACGGAGCTGTACTTAAAGAGGACTATTTTACTTTCGTGGGAGGCGCATCAATTCCCTTATGTCACCGGATGACAATAGGTGAAATGGCATTATGGATAAAAGATAAATACTACCCTCGATGTGAACTTAATATTATCTGGATGAAAAACTGGAGAAGGTCCTCCCTTTATATCGAAACAGGACTTCCCTGGGTGTTACCGTCTCCCAACATGCCATCGCTGGAAACTGCCGTAGTATATCCGGGCACTGTTCTTTTCGAGGCTCTGAACATTTCAGAAGGCAGGGGGACTACCATCCCTTTTATGCTATTCGGTTCTCCTGACCTTGACACTGAAATGCTGAAAAAGAATCTTGATAAGCGTCGCATTGCCGGTTGTGCCTTCAGAAAACACAGTTTTATTCCTACATTTAATAAATTCACCGGTGCATTATGCAACGGGATTCAGATACATGTAACCGATATAAATGTATATCAGCCTGTCACCACCGCTTTACATATATTTGATGCGATCCTTAAGACCGGGTCGCCAGGCACACTGAAATTCAATCCTCCTCCTTATGAATATGAAACCAGGCTGATACCCTTTGATATTTTATCGGGCGATTCAGTGATGAGGGAAACATTATTAAACAGTGGCGATATCAGAAATGAGAAAGAGAGATGGATACAGGAAACAGATATGTTCCTAGCTGAATTTAAGCAAATGGCCGTTTATCCCGAATAGTCCTTTTTACAATATCAGCTGCAGCTTACTTCGACGGAAGGTTAGCGACGAGTTTATCAACAAGATCTTCGGCAAGTACGGGTTTAACTATATAGTCATTAAATCCCGACTCCACGATCTTTTCCAGATCTCCTATCAGTCCATATGCAGTTTGTGCAATAATCACAACATTTTTCCGGAATTCCCTTATCTTCTCTGTTGCGACATATCCATCCATTACCGGCAGCTGAAGATCCATCAGGATAATGTCAATATCAGTATTTTGCTGAGCTGTTTCAATGGCTTCCTGTCCGTCCCCTGCATTAAGTATTGTCACCCCTGACTTCTCAAGTATCTTGTTCAGATATAGCCTGCTTGAAAAATCATCTTCAACAATGAGTATTTTTCTGCCTTTCAATAGTTCACTCTTCATCGCAATCCGTATTATTCAAAAAGTCCATCATCTCTCAGCAGCAACAGTAAGGCTGAATGCGGAACAACAACATATTTTTCCTTGTTAAATTCAATTTCAATCGCACTGTTCTGCAGATAAACAGCCTGATCGCCTTCTTTGGGCTGAAGCGGCACATACTTCGGTTCATCCGACCTGTTTTTCCATGGTTCGTCATTATCAGTAACAGCAGGTATAGGATAACCGGGACCAACCTTAACGACATATCCTATCTGAACCTTCTCATTCTCATTAACACCTGGCGGAAGCAGCAGACCACTCTTGGTTTTTGATTGTGGTATTTTTGGTTTTACCAGGATCCTGTCGCCGATTACGATCAGTTTATGCAGATCCTTTTCATCTAAAAGTATTCCCATAAAAATCAATAATTATAACAAAAGTATTATTTTTAAATAAATCAATCACCTGACAGAACCAATTAATGACAATAAAGTGAAAAATGGAGGATCATAACACGAACAGCCTTGAGATGACATCAGATAGCTACATGACAATCAGATCGGTTGCACACGGATCCTACAAATCAAAGGGAAGCCGGTTCCTTGCATCTGCTTATCCTGTTGTATCTCAGGATGATGTTAAGGTTATAGTTGAAAGTATTCGACGGGAATATCATAGCGCCAGGCACCATTGTTATGCTTATATGCTTGGTTATGAAAGGGATATATGGAGAACAAATGATGACGGAGAACCCTCCGGCACAGCAGGGAAACCAATTCTCGGGCAAATTAATTCATCAGGATTAACAAATGTACTTATAGTTGTCAGCAGGTATTTTGGTGGTACTCTTTTGGGAGTAAGCGGCCTGATCAATGCTTACAGGCAGTCAGCGGCATCTGCTTTAGAGAATGCTGAATTAATCGAATGCCATATTCTTGATATTTATGAAATTAGATATCCTTACTCATCCATGAATGAGGTGATGAAGACACTAAAAGAGGAAGGCACGGGACAATCTGACCAGTCATTCAATCTTGATTGTTACATCAAGATCAGTTTCAGGATATCGGAGCGGGAAAAAATACTTGCAAGGCTTTCCAGGATTGAAGGTTTGCAGTACAGGTTCCTTGAAACCAGGTAACGAAATATCCTGGAGTAAAAGTTGTTAATTAATTATCAACACATATTAATCATGAGATAATTCTTAAGTAATTTTGGAAGTAGCCAGTTCGGATGGCATAATTGTAGTTTACAAATGAAAAATAGAAGCTTAGTTTCAATTGATGATCTTTCGACGGAAGAGATCCTGAAGATTCTTGATCTTGCTGAAGAATTCTCCATTAATCCTACCAGTGATCTTCTTAGCGAAAAGGTGATAGCATCATTATTTTTTGAACCCTCCACCAGAACTAGGTTAAGCTTTGAAAGTGCGATTAATCGCCTCGGGGGTAAAATTGTCGGTTTCTCAGATGCCACAAGCTCAAGTGTTTCAAAAGGAGAAACGCTCAATGATACCATAAAAATGGTAAATAACTACTGTGATCTTATAGTAATGAGACATCCTATTGAAGGAAGCGCAAGGTTTGCGAGCGAAATAGCCACTGTACCGGTGATTAATGCAGGCGATGGAGCAAATCAGCATCCTACTCAGACCTTGCTGGACCTCTTTTCTATAAGGAAAACTCAGGGTTCTCTTGATAATCTGAACATATTTCTAGTCGGGGATCTTAAGTATGGAAGAACGGTTCATTCTCTGGTAATGGCTATGTCGAGGTGGAATGCCACGTTCAATTTCATTTCGCCGGACGAGCTGAAGATCCCTGATGAATTTAAATTGTATCTCGATAATCTTGGTCTTAAGTATTATGAACATGCTGATTTCACTGATATAGTCTCCAGGGCCGATATAATATATATGACAAGGGTACAGAAGGAACGGTTTTCAGATCCGATTGAATATGAAAAAGTTAAGAATGTATATGTTCTTAAAAATGCCATGCTGAAAAATACAAAACCTAACATGAGGATATTGCATCCCTTACCACGTGTAAATGAAATTCACCAGGATGTTGATAAGAATCCGAAAGCCTACTATTTTGAACAGGCTCTGAACGGCGTTTTTACCCGTCAGGCCATTCTATGTACATTATTAGGTATAAAATAATCTAAGTCAGAGCGATGAAAGAACCAAAACAATTGAGCGTCAGTGCCATACAGGAAGGCACTGTGATAGATCATGTACCTGCAAATAATTTATTCAAGGTTATCCAGATACTTGGCCTGGATCATATTGAGAACCAGATAACATTTGGTACAAACCTGGAGAGTAAAAGAATGGGAAGAAAAGCCATCATTAAAATAGCCGGGGTCTTTTTTGAGAATGAAGATATCAACAGGATCGCACTTGTGGCTCCCGATGCAAAGCTGAATATAATAAAAGATTATGAGGTTGTTGAGAAAAAGGTTGTTGAGGTACCCGACAATATTATCGGAATAGCTAAATGCATGAATCCCAAATGCATAACCAACTTCGAATCTGTTAAGACCAGGTTCAGGGTAATTTCAAAAAAGAACGTTAGCCTTAGGTGCCATTATTGTGAGAAAATTACCAATCAGGAAAACCTGGAAATTATATAGTATTACCGTAATATCTACCGCAGGCGGTCATATGACCTGATAGTGCGATCATCCTTCCTTATACCTCTGTAAGCCAGGGAATTGAGAATCAATAGTAATAATGGTATCACCATTTTCAGGTTTGGAATGAAAGATGCATCAAACCCTGAACAAATCGTATAAGAGTAGTAGACTGAAACAAGGATCAGTAAAGCTGAAAGCAGAATTCCCGTGAGCGCTGACT
>CAYQBZ010000179.1:0-7044 GCA_964415855.1 uncultured Rikenellaceae bacterium | reverse complement strand
GCAGGTCTGTTCCTGGGATTTGCCGGTCTTTTTGCCCTGGTTGTTGCAACAACACTCAGCAGGGCTAAAATCATTCCTCCAAACCATCCTTACCTGGAGGAGAGCCTGAATCATCACTTTTAAATACCGCTTTGATATCCGGTCCTCTCGTAATGTTGCTGCAGGAAGGACTGAATCATACTCCGTGAACTGCAGGTTACACTATGAGCCTGTCGGTGATAAGCAGTAACAGAATAAGCAGGAAGTACAGGTACAGAAAAACAGAATATCCTGATAAATCACTCTTTTCGTTCCCTCTTTTCAGCAGGGCGGAAAATTTCAGAATAAGAAAGAAGGATGCAATAAGCAGTATGCCTGTTACAAGCCAGGTTTTAATTATTTCAAAGTAGCACAGGAACACCGCAGCAATAACCGACGCCAACACCCATGTAAAAGTCAGCCTGTTGACCTGGGCAGGACTGAATATACCTGTAAGGCTGGGGACACCTGCATTTTTATATTCCTCTCCGTATTTCAGGATAAGCAGCCAGAAATGTGGTATCTGCCCGGTGAAGAACAGGAACTCAAGAAAAATGACCGGTTTGTCCCATATCGCTCCCCCTGCGGCAACCCATCCTATGAGAGGTGGCAAAGCGCCGGTGACTGCACCCGGGATCACTGCAAAGGCAGTTATCCTTTTCAGGTTAGTATAGATGCCATTGTACCATATGACGGTAATAATGCCAATGATGGCGGCTTTAAGGTTCCCTGCATAAAGGAGGGTCGCAAAGCCTGATGCAAAGCTGATCAGAAAGAAAAGAACTGCATGGGGCATACTGATCTTCCGGTCCGGGATAGGCCTCTTCCTGGTCCTTTGCATTTTGCTGTCCAGGTCAATTTCCTGCATCTGGTTAAGGACCGAAGCGGATATCGCCATAAGGAGGATCCCCAGTGTTGTCAGAAGCAGACCTGAAGAGATATGAGGATCATAAATGAAATAACCGGTAAATCCCGTCAGACTTACCGGTATCATAATTCTTAGCTTACTTAATTCGAGGTAATTCCTTAGTCTGTTTCCTGAATTATTTTTCATTAAGGGATTTCAGGTATTCGATTATTTTTGCTATATCGTCATCACTAAGGCTGCCTTCATAGCTCTGCATTAAATCTCTCGGATATCCTTTTACAATTTCGACATTGGGCTCAAATATGGCTCTTTTTATATAATCTTCGTCCACTGTAAGAGTAACATCTTTTCCATCTCTTACTACAACCTGCTGTTCTCCGAAAAGATTCAGGTAGCTGGGTCCGATTATCTTGGAACCATCCGATGAATGACATGCGTTACAGCCCTGGGCTCTGAGAATAGCAAGTCCTTCAGCACCCGGAGCAGTTCCTTCGACAGCAATACTGACTGCAGCAGTGTCCCCGTACCATGCGTCGAAGTCACTTTTTGACAAAACCTTAACGCTCGAGGTCATGAATGAATGATTTAATCCGCAGTATTCGGCACAGTAAAGGTCATATTCACCTTCTCTCTGGGGAAGGAACCACATCATCTTTTCCCTTCCCGGGATCATATCAGATTTTATCCTGAATGCCGGAATGAAAAGGCTGTGAATAACATCGACCGAAACAAGGCTGATCTTAACCGGGGTGTTCACCGGTACAACAAGGTCGGGACTTTGTTTCCCATTTTGATAATGAAAGGAAAAATTCCACATCCTGGCGACACTTTCTATGTTGATAGCATCGGGAGGGGCCTTTGTCATTGGTTTCCACCCGGCCCAGCCGTAATAGAACATAACCAGAACCAGGAGAACGGGTATTACGGTCCAGATTATCTCCAGCCGGGTATTTCCTTCTATCTCTGTAGCCGTTTTATTCTTTTTCCTGTTATACCTGAATACAAAATAGAGCATGAGGATGGTCAGGCCTATAAGCAGGAACACGGCGACACCTGCAATGACATAAAATGCTGTATTGAAGGTGGATACAAAATTGGAAGCATCGACTCCTGTTGTTGAATACATACCACTTATCTGTAAAGGTAGTCCAGAAGGGTTATTATTATTACTGCCGCAATTATAAGTATGACAGCAATAACCATTATGGACAACATTCTGTTTTCAAATTTAAGATGCATGAAGATACGTAATACAAACGAGGATTTAACGGCTGCAATAAGCAGGGCTATGGCAACTGTCAGGGTTCCAAGTGAGATCTGGGTCACGGCAACAGATGTAAGCGTCAACGTTATTAGCAGTACCAGCACGTAAATAAATGTCCTGTATGGTATTATATGTTGCGTTTCATTTTCCATGCCATTCTTCGTTGTCAGGTAATAAGATAAAACAAGGGGAACAGGAAGATCCAAATCAGGTCAACAAGATGCCAGTATAAACCGCTGTTCTCCAGTAATACATAGTTATCTGAATTAATTTTATCGCCCCAAATGTAAACGGTTATAAAACCTATAAATACCAGCCCTATTATGATATGCAGGGCATGCAGTCCTGTCATAAAGAAGTAAAGTCCGTAGAACAGAACATCTCCCTGCCCGCGCAGTGCAAGAACTGATGACCCTGGATAAATATGTTCCCTGATATGATCGCCCCATTCAAAATATTTGTTTACGAGGAAAGTAAGTCCCAGCAGGATAGTAATTCCCAGGAGCGTCAGTGCCAGTTTCTTGTTCTTTTTCTGGATGGCAGTAATGGACATTGCTATTGTTGAGCTGCTTATAAGCAAAATTATGGTATTAAGAGTCCCGATAAAAACACTTAATTCGTGTGCAGCAAGGTGGAATGCAGTGGCATTCCTGTACCTGTATACCGAGTAAACGACAAAGAGACCGCCGAATAGCAGCATTTCTGTAAAAAGGAAGAGCCACATTCCGGTCTTGGAGGCCAGATCATCACGATGTATGTTGGTATCAGCACTCATTAAATTTCGTATGGTCCTTTAGTGATTACCGGTGTTTCTTCAAAATTTTCAAGTGGTGGCGGCGAAGGTATGGTCCATTCGAGAGTCCTTCCTCCCCACGGATTAGCCGGAGCCCTGATCCCGCTTCTTAACGAGGCAAAAAGGTTAATTATGATTATAGCCAATCCTGAATAAAGGACCCATGATCCCATTGATGATATTATGTTACCGGCATGAAAAACTTCATCGTAATCATAGTACCTTCTTGGCATGCCCTTCATCCCAAGGTAGAACATAGGTCCGTACAGGGCTATAAATCCTATAAAAAACAGTACCAGTCCAATATTCGCCCATCTTGTATCATACATCCTGCCTGTAATCTTAGGAAGCCAGTAATGCATGGCTCCGAAGAAGGCGAATCCTGTTCCCCCGAAGACAATAAAGTGGAAATGAGCCACTACGAAGTGGGTATTATGCAAGTGTACATTGGCTGCAAGTGAACCAAGGATAAGTCCTGAGAAGCCTCCTATCATAAAGACAAAGATAAAGGCAATAGCCCAGTAAAAAGGAGTCTGAAGGTCTATTGATCCCTTGTACATGGTGGATATCCAGTTAAATACCTTTACGGCGCTGGGGATGGCAACAAGGAAGGTGAGCAGGGAAAAAGTATAAAGAGCCGTTCCGCTCATTCCCGATGTGAACATATGATGGCCCCAGACAAAGTATCCTACAAATGCTATTGCAAGGACAGAGCCAACCATGAACCTGTACCCGAATATCGTTTTATGGGCAAAAGTGGTAATGATCTCAGATATTGCTCCCATGGCAGGCAGTATCATTATATATACTGCGGGGTGGCTGTATGTCCAGAACAGGTGCTGGTAGAGCAGGGGATCACCTCCCAGGGTAGGATCAAAAAATCCGATATGCAGTGTCCTTTCGGCAACTATCATGAGGAGGGTAATACCAATAATAGGAGTGGCAAGCAATTGTACCCATCCTGTGGCGTACAGTGTCCAGGGAAACAGAGGCATTCTGAGCCAGGTCATTCCGGGGGCGCGCATCCTGTGCATGGTAACCAGAAAATTCAATCCTGTAAGAATAGAGGAGAATCCCAGTACAAATGCACCAAACACCGCCGGAAGCATATTGCCTGCCGTCCTGAAGCTGTAAGGAGCATAAAAGGTCCAGCCTGTATCGGGAGGGCCCTGGCCTGCAAACTGGGATATAACAACCAGCGTCACACCAGTTACATAGAGGTACCACGAAAGCAGATTAAGTCTTGGAAAGGCTACATCCCTGGCCCCGATCATTATCGGAAGGAAGAAATTACCAAATACTGCCGGCAAGCCCGGGATAACAACTGCAAAGATCATCACAATACCGTGGAGAGTGAAAAAAGCATTATAGGCTTGGGCAGTCATAATAGTCTTGCCCGGTGCTATAAGCTCAAACTTCATTAAAAGACCGAGAGTGGCTCCGACTGTGAAAAATGTGAGGATGGAAAACAGGTATAACAGACCTATTCTCTTATGGTCGGTAGAGAATATCCAGGAGAAGATACCTTTGTATTTTCCCTTATACTCGAGGTAGCTGGGTTCCGGGTTGTCTTTCTTGCTACTCATTTACTGGATTTTCTTTTAAATACCATCCGTGGCAGGATAAGAGTTAAGAATAACAGGGCTAGTATGAATAAGATTACAATTGCGGCTACCCTTGTTACGTTAAAGACAAACTGGTTGCCCGTGGCATCATATGAATAGCAGATTGCCAGCAGACGATTGATGCTGGGACCTATCTTACCCTCGGCAGCTTCGACCATTGTAATCTTAATGTCAAATGGTAAAAATTCGATGCCGCGAAGATACCTGACAATCTTACCGTCGGAGGCAAGTGCCACCAGTCCGGTTGGATGGACATATTCGCCGTTTACCTTTTTATAGTTAAATCCTACCGATTGGGTCAGCCTGGCAATATTCATACTGTCGGAGACAAAGAAATGCCAGTTTTTTCCCTGTTCTTTCTTTCTCATAGCACTTAAATAGCTGGCTTTCTTCTTAATACCCAGATCAATTCTTTCGGTGGGGTCAAAACTGATCGTAAGCACATCATAGTCCTTTCCCAGTTCGAGATCGAGGGCATCGACAAATTCGGAAATCCCCCACATAAGCGGACTGCAGGTGCCCGGGCAATTATAATAAACAAGATTCAGGATAGTAGGTTTGCTGATAACATCACCTAACCTGACCGTATCCCCTTCTTCATTTACCAGCTTCACGTCAAGATCAGCATACTGACCCTGTTTTTCATCAAAACCAACCTGCATCTGCTGATCAAACAACGATTGTTGTGAAAACAGGATGGTACTAATCAGAAAAACCGTCAGAGAGATAAATAGTTTAATCTGACTCATGAAATATTAATGTAAAATTATCCTGGCTAAAGATAAAAGAAATTCTTTGAGGAATTCTAAAAATGACACTGCAAATAGCAGGTATGGTTAATTTTGAACCGTTTATTCCGGCTGGAGACCTTCAATATCGTGCCCGCTAAAGATACACAGAGCCGTAAGTTGGTATATATACTGATTGTAGGATTGTCTTTAAGAACAGGTTATTTATCCTTTGATTCTTCCTCTGAATATATGCCGGCAATCATTAATGACCCGCCCATCAGTGAAATATCTTTCAGCAATGCGATAAGAGTAACGGTCCTGTCGGTGTCGTTGAACAAATGAGGAATATGTATCGTGATAATAAATACAAACAGGAGAATTGCAAGCATTATAGTTGAGAACTTTACATAAATTTTAAAAAGGATGCTGATACTTGCTGCGATTAACATTATGCCCGTCAGGACAATAGTATAGGCTCCCAGTGGGATAAAGGATGTCAGCATACCCAGGTAATAGTCGGTCATCAGAAAATGATTGATCCCGAATATTGCAAAAGGGATTGCATAAAGAATTCTGCCGATGGTAGTCATATTTTTCATGTCGTATACCTTATGATGCAAGCAATGTGAATGGAAAGGCATGCTTGTTGTTAACCAATAAATTTAAAATTAGACGGTTAGAATGAAAATAGCCTGTATAAAAGTATGAATTTTTCATTGACTCGCTAAAAAAATGTCGAAAAACATGTTTATTAATAAGATTTAACAATGATTGAACAAACCGGGATCAGATATGTTTTAAAAATAAAAACAAAAATCATGGAACGAAGAAAATTTGTAAAAGCAGTAGGGTTAGTTACCGCTGCTGCATATGTTGGTCCGAATGTTATGGGTAACGACAGGATTATTGTTTCAGATACCGGTTTTGAAGGATTACCGGCACCTGAGTTTCCTGCTCTCCCTTATGCTTACGATGCTCTTGAACCGTACATTGATGCAAGAACAATGGAAATTCATTATGATAAGCACCACAGGGCTTATTATAACAATTATATTAATGCTACCAAAGGCACCGCGCTGGAAAACATGCCCTTGAGCACTGTTTTTGCAACTGTTTCAAGGCAGTCGGATACCATCAGGAATAATGGCGGGGGATATTATAATCACCTGCTCTTCTGGAATAATCTCAGAAAAGGTTCAGCGGGTCCGTCAGCCGCCTTATCAGCAGCTATAACAAAAACGTTTGGTTCATTTGATAAATTCAAGGATACGTTTGGTACCGCTGCAAAAACAAGGTTTGGCAGCGGCTGGGCATGGTTGTATCTTGATGCAGGCAAAGGCCTCGCAATAGGAAGTACACCAAACCAGGACAATCCGCTAATGGATGTTTCGACGTTTAAGGGTGTGCCACTTCTTGCCCTTGATGTCTGGGAGCATGCTTATTATCTTAAGTATCAGAATAAGAGAGCCGATTATGTTGAGGCTTTCTGGAATGTGGTTAACTGGGGTGAGGTAAGTACCAGGTATCAGCAGGCTTTGAGAGGATAGCTTTTGTCAGGTATACAGAAACCTTTTTATCTTAAGAGTGGCAGTCTTCTGGAATGGCACCGGCTGAAGGACGACCTTGTGGATACGGCTGAATTTATTAACCTGTGAGTTTACGTAATCATGTAACTCGTTAAGGAGATCGCTTACCTTATCCTCAACCTGTCTGGTAACATCCTCCTTAATGATATGATATTTGTT
>CAYQBZ010000178.1:0-7049 GCA_964415855.1 uncultured Rikenellaceae bacterium | reverse complement strand
CCTTTTTACTTAACTCAGGAAGCATCCTGACATTTTGATCGAGGGGAAACATTATATCGGTCCTGATATTAAAAATATGGACTATTTCTGCTCTGGTAAGCGTTGATTTTGAGGCTATGGCATCAATTGCCTCCCGTGTGGTGAATTCTCCGTTATCAAGCATCTTCCATTCCCTGCTTCCAAAAATGTCGTCGAGGATTTTGGATTTAATGTTATCAGGGTAGTTCTGTTTGTCGAAGAACTCTGAAGGCCTGAAACTTATCAGCACATTACCAAGATCGAAAACAATATTCTTAATCATATCAAGGGTTCTTCATGTTTATAGGCTGACCGGTCGCTTCAAGAACATTCCACCACAGTTCTCCTTCGACATCAATTTTTTTTCTCCTGGCTACTGTCATTGGTATCGGGAGAAGAGTAAACTGATTGTTCCAGAAACCAACAACAAAATCCGTTTTACCGGCAAGTGCTGCGTGAACAGCATTCTGGGCGAGGAGATTACTGAATTTACTGTCATTTGCATTGGCAGGTGCGCTTCTGATAATGTAACTTGGATCGATATACTTTATCGAATGGGGGAATCCCTTCTTGGTAAATTCCTCAGATATCTTGTCTTTCAGATATACCCCTATATCTTTATGCCTTATATTGCCTGAAGCATCTTTCTCAACACCGGAAGAAGTTTCAAAGAATTCCTGTCCTGCCCCTTCAGCGACAACTATTACTGCATGATGCCTTTCTTCAAGCCTTTTTCTCAGGACTTTTAAAAATCCCCTTTGACCATAGAGGTCAAAATTAATTTCCGGGATAAGTACAAAATTGACTTCCTGGATCGACAGGGCGGCGCTGGCAGCAATAAAACCGGAGTCCCGTCCCATTAGTTTTATAAGGGCTATGCCGTTATAAGCTCCGGAGGCCTCATTATGTGCATACCTGATTATGTCGTTGGCAATAGAGAAAGCCGTTTCAAAGCCAAAGGATTTTTGGATCAGGTCTATATCATTATCAATAGTCTTGGGGATACCTGCAACAGAGATCTTCAGCTTGCGATTTTCTATCTCCTTCCATATTGCATGGGCCCCTCGCAATGTGCCATCGCCCCCTATGCAGAACAGAATATTGATGTTCATTATCTCCAGGGTATCAACCATTTTACGGACATCCTGGCTGCCTCTTGACGAACCGAGAAATGTGCCGCCGGTAAGGTGAATATAGCTTACCATAGGAGCAGTCATCTCAACTACCGGGTGATTGTATTTGGGATTTAATCCTTCATATCCGTATTTGAAACCCAGTACACGGCTTATCCCGTACCTGTAATATAGCTCATTGACAAGGCTTCTGATCACATTGTTAAGTCCGGGGCATAATCCACCGCAAGTCACTATCCCGACTTTTGTCTTTGCAGGTTCAAAAAAGAGATTTTCCCTCGGACCTGCTTTTTCAAACGAAACAGGTATTTCTCGGGTCTCCATACATTTGTAGAAATGTTCTATTGAGACATCATGCAGGATCCTTTCACTGTCGGCAACAAATTTAAAAACAGGACCTTTAACCCGTTTACTGTTCTTTAGCGGGGAAATTACGCCTCCATTACCAAGAGATGTGACAAGAAAATCCTCGTATTTCATCTTCTTCCTGTTAGAAATCAATAAAAACAGTTATGGTGAAAACAAATAGCTTTCACATGATCCAAAAATATGATTTTTTGATTGATTACCAACCGGAACTTACGAGATAATCTGCTTTATTCTGCCGACAAGACCATTTTCAAGCATAACCTTTATACCGTGAGGATGATTTGGAGAAGAGGTAAGCACTTCCTTTACTCTTCCTCCGGTAAGCCTGCCTGTCCTCTTATCTTCGGTCAGTTCCACCATAACGGAAATACCAGGCTTAATATCAGCTCTGCGGGTACCTTCCATAGCCATCTTAATTTGTGTTATTCAGAAACGATTCAGTTTAAGTAACAGATAATTTGAAAATAAGTTACAATAATAGAAAATTTTATAATAGTCATAAAAAAAATGACTTTTGTTATTATATTAAAATCAGAAATAGAAATAATTTAATTTTAACCTGAAGTTCCCTTCACTTTCATTCTGATGCGGTACAGCCCCTTACTGGCCGTTATAAAGAGGCTTTTCATATCCGGGCCGCCAAAACAGACATTTGCTGTCCAGCTTTCCGGGACCTCAATGTTCCCGATCTTCTTACCGGTCTTGTCGAAAATGGTAACACCGTTGCCGGTTATGTAAATATTCCCTTTGGTATCCATTGTCATTCCATCAGAGCCCATTTCGCAAAAGAGGGTTTTATTACTAAGGCTTCCGTCTTTTTCAATCTTGTATGACCATGTCTTTTTTCCTCCGATATCTGCCACATACAGCATTTTTCCGTCAGGAGAGCCCACTATTCCGTTGGGTGTCCTCAGGTCATCTGCTACCCTGATAATGGTCCTATGATCAGGTTTCAGGAAATATACTCCCTGTAAATCCTGGGGCATGGCTGAATGATCCCACCAGGTTCTTTTATAGAAGGGATCAGTAAAGTATATCCCGCCTGACCGTGTGATCCACAGATCATTAGGTCCGTTAAGGATCTTCTCATTGTATATTCCGAGAACAACTTCAACTTTTTTATCAGGAGATATTCTCCATAGTTCATTCTTTTCGTCGGCACAGGCCCAGAGATAACCGTCCCTGTCAAATGCAAGACCGTTTGAACGGCCACATGGCTGCACGAATGTGGATAGTTCTCCACCTACACTCCATATCATGATCCTGTCATTTGGCTGGTCGGTGAAATAGACGTTACCCTTTGCATCTGCAGATGGGCCTTCTGTGAAAAGAAATCCATCAGCAAGTTTTTCAAGCTTAGCTCCCGCTTCTATAACATCAGGTATGCTCTCCTGTTGAAGGAATGCATAGCTCATTAAAAGTACCGGGATGACCGGTAATAATTTGTAGAATTTCATGGGCTGTATGATTTGTCAGGTAACATATATAGAACAGTAACACTACACAACGGCATTTCTGATCCTGCCGACATAATTATCAATTTGCCCGGGCAATTCGAAGCCTACTATTATCATATCAACTGTCCCAAGTCCGATGACATATTTAAGAGAAGCTTCAATCTTTTCAGGATCATCCCGGAACCGGCCGTTGCCTATTAATTTCATTCCGATAACACCTTTCCCGGCTTTGTGTAGTTTTTCTATCACCGGAATAACGAGTGAGGGGTCCCTTTTGTCCATTGATTCACCGTATGGATTGACCCGGACATGTATAACGTCGATCCACGGATTATCCACACAGGCTTCCATAGCTTCAAGCGAATGCACAGATACTCCGTGACCGCGAATGATATTTTTAGCTTTAAGGTTTTCAAGGATATCCATTTGTTTTTTCTGCTTGTCTGTCCACAGGGGATCCGTCATGCAATGTATCTGGACAAGGTCGAGATAATCGGTTTTAAGCTCCTTCCGGAAACGCTCAACAACAACATCGGCATCGGGTCTTTCAGGTTCGGGGATACCTCCCTGGCTCACCCATATTTTTGAGCTAAGTGTATAATTGTCTCTTGGTATACCCTTAAGGGCAGCAGCAGCAAAAGGATGTGTCCCGTAACTGTCGGCACAATCAAAAAAACGGATACCCTTCTCATAGGCCTGCCGGATAATTGATTCAGCAACCCCTGCCCTTGTGATGTTTGATGACCTGTTATACCCGCTGAATCCTGTCCCCATACCTAGAAAAGTTGACTTAATACCTGATTTACCAAGCCTGACAACCTCGAAAGGATCCCTGGATAAGCCGGGTGATTTTCCGGATAAGTTAAAAGCAGCTTTTCCAAGAAGGACGGTGCCTGCTCCTGCCGATATGGTTGTTACAAATTGTCTGCGGCTGAGTGTATACTTTTTCATGATTACCTGTACTATGGTTTATACCTGCATAAAGATATCAAAAAAATAATAATTGGGAAATTAAGGCTAAGCAATGCTTTTACTGTAATACGAATGCTTTTAAATGCGATGGATAATTTGAATCGTGATATATTCTTTGAGTGGCTTTCTGGAAATCACTATCGGAACATTTATAAATATTCACAAATTTCTGCGGATTCCTGTCCACCAGGGGGAACCATGAATTCTGCACCTGTATCATTATCCTGTGGCCCTTTTTAAAAGTATGTGAGATATCCGGCAATTCATACCTGACTTCAGTCACTTTACCCGGGATAAAAGCTTCAGGATTCTCAAAGCTGTTCCTGTACCTTCCTCTGAAAACCTCTCCACGTACAAGCATCTGGTATCCACCTAGAGGGACTCTTATATCCATATTATAAACAGCATCTTCATCCGGAGGAAAAACATCAATCAGTTTCACAATATAATCTGCATCTGTCCCGGTAGTTGAAACGAAAAGATCAGCGGAAAGAGGTCCTGTAAAAGTTATATCGTTGTCCAGTACCTCTGTCTGATAGACCATTACATCCGGTCTTCTGGATGCAAACCGTTGATCATCATCCATATATTCTGCAGTCCTCCTGGTATGTACCTCTTCGATATAAGGCACCGGCTTCATCGGATCTGAGACGTATTCGTCATAACTTTCATTAGTAGATGGAGGCACAAATCCAAGTTTTCCTGCAGGGTAGAAATACAGGTTTTTTTCAGTGATGTTTTTTGGTGGCCAGCTGTCAAAGCTCCTCCATTCGTTTGTGCCTGTCACGAAAATAAATGCTTCAGGTATTGCAGGGCTTCCCTTATCTTTAAGATAATAGTTGAAGAACTGACGTTCGAGGTCAATATAGGCCTTATTTGCATCCATTCCCCAGTAAATATTCCCCAGGTGATTAGCTACACCGGCTGCCCATTGTCCGTGCGACCAGGGGCCCATTACCAGGGTGTTTTTAACTGTTGAAGGATTTTGGGTCTCGATGGCTGAATATATGTGCAGGGCACCGTACAGATCTTCGGCATCGAACCACCCGCCTACTGTCATAACCGCAGGTTTCACATTTGTAAGATATTGTCCTGGATCACGTGCTTTCCAGAATTCATCATAGTCGGGATGATTAAAAGCATCATTCCAGAATTTAATACTGTCACCAAAATATTTTGGAGCGATATTACGTACGGCTCCCAACGAAAGAAAGAATTCATAATTGTCGGGAGTGGGCCAGATGAAACGCGGGTTCCCTGTCCTTGTCGGCGCCCTGTGAGGAAGACCATTGTTGAAAAAGAAACTGAAGCAGTCGAGAATGAAGAAGGCTCCGTTGTGATGAAAATCATCACCTGTAAACCATGCAGTCACAGGCGCCTGGGGCGAAACTGCCTTAACAGCCGGATGGGCACCTATTATTCCCATAGTTGAATAGAACCCGGGGTAAGAAATACCATATATTCCAACCCTTCCGTTATTGTTGCCTACATTCTTTACCAGCCAGTCGACAGTGTCCCATGTATCGGTTGTTTCATCAGTATCCTTGTTGCTTTTTTTCAAGGGGATAACAGGACGTATATCCTCATAATCGCCTTCACTCATGTACTTTCCCCTGACATCCTGAAAGACCATTATGTATTCCTCATCTGTATAGCGGCTGTACGCCTGCAGGGAAGACCTGTATCTTTCAGGGCCGCCCGGCTCTATGTTATATGGCGTGCGGTTAAGCAATATCGGATGTGGGACAGATTTATTCCTGGGCGTATATATCGATGTAAACAACCTGATTCCGTCGCGCATAGTGATATAGACCTCCTTCTTGTCATATGATTTCGCTAATCTTTCCTGGCTGAAGGAAGATGACGATATGGTCAGCAGTGCTACCCAAATTACGAATCCCCTAATAACAGATGCTTTTAATTTCATTTTTTATATTTTTTGTTAATGTCACAATAAGCAATGTTTGGCAGGGCACAAACTGCGGGCTGGAGTTTCAGGATATCTGATCAGCTAATACCGAGAGTTTCTGCCAGGCTGCCCGGTGAAACCGGTCTGCCCTTCTTTGTTGCCACTCCGGTCACTCTGGCTTTTGCCATAAGCTTATTATCAGGAAGTCTGAATATGTCCTGCACAAACACCAGTCTTACATTTCCTTCCCTTACTATGTTAACTGAAACTTCAAACCTGTCCCGGCTCTTCAGGGGATATTTGTAATCAATCTCAACATGGGTTACTATCAGGTCGATGCCCTCATCATGGAGATCTGCAAAGCTTATACCTTTTGAAAGCAGAAACTCATGCCTGGCATGCTCCAGGTAGTGCTGATAGTTGGCATTATTGACAACTCCCTGGAGATCACATTCATAATCACGAACTGAAAACTCAACTCTGTAGCTATTTTCTTTTTCAGTCATATGGCAAAAATCTCACTCAGGACAGGTTTAAGTAAAAACTTCCCTGTCAGGCAGCCAAGTTACAAAATATATTCATGATTCGTTGTTATTTATTCGAGACCCAGACCGGAAGTTTTTCAAGTTCTTTTTCAAGTAATATTCTGGTTTCCAACTCGTTACCTGATAGGGAATCAATTTGAATTCAATAAGCCCGTTATGGACCGATCCGGGACGAATCATTCCGGACCGGCACACAATAAGCGGGACATGAGTTCCAGCGTCGATGGTATTCACTTTACCACCTCTTATAATGCCATTGATGGTCCGGGAATTAATCGAAGTGTTTTTCCCGTTATCGCCGGTGAAAATATCCGTTCCATAATTATCTTCATCTGTTTCAATAACATCACCATCGCATTCAATGAGCGGATCAGCATATCTCTATCCTTCCTCGCGCGTTTTTGTGTATTGCCAGAGACAATACTCGTCAAATCCGAATTTTTTTGTTCTTGTCTTATCGTTCCAGTAAGGTATGCTGTCTTTATATGAAAACCTGTTGAGCTGCCATTTAACTGCGATGCATGTTACATACCCAGCCTCTTCCATCAGCTGACCAAACTGCATGCTTTGCCTGGCCAGTGAATCCAGAACAGGTGTTTTGTATGAAGTGCTTCCGTGGCAACCAAGGCATTAGTAATCCATATTG
>CAYQBZ010000177.1:0-7053 GCA_964415855.1 uncultured Rikenellaceae bacterium | reverse complement strand
GAAAAGGCACAGACCGGCTGGAGAAATATTGTTGCCAGCGCTGTAACAAACGGTATACCCGTTCCTGCAATGTCATCGGCGCTTGGTTATTTCGATGGCTACCGCTGTGAGAAGCTTCCTGCAAACCTTTTACAGGCACAACGCGATTATTTTGGGGCACATACCTACGAACGGACTGACAGGCCAAGAGGTGAGTTTTTCCATACAAACTGGACAGGGCGCGGGGGCACAACTGCATCATCAACATATAACGTTTAGCAATATTTATTACTAACCAACCTATCTAATATGTCAGAAACTACAAAAATTGGGAACTACAGGTGGACAATCTGCGCATTGATCTTTTTTGCAACGACTGTCAACTATCTCGACAGACAAGTAATAGGTATCCTGAAACCATTGCTTGAATCTGATCTGGACATTGGAGAAAAGGCTTACTCACATATCATAATGGCATTTCAGTTATGCTATGCTTTTGGTATGATAATCTCCGGCCGTCTCATCGATAAGTGGGGTACCAAGATCGGGTACGCTGCCGTAGTATTCTTCTGGAGTATTGCTGCAATGGGTCATGCACTGGCCCGCGGGGTTATAAGCTTTGGCTTCTGGAGAGGCTTTTTGGGAGTAACCGAATCGGGCAACTTCCCCGCTGCAAATAAAACCGTTGCAGAGTGGTTTCCTAAAAAAGAGAGAGCGATGGCTTTCGGAATTCTTAATTCAGGTACAAATGTAGGAGCTATACTTGCACCGATTGCTGTACCCGCAATAGTTCTTTACTGGGGATGGCAGGCAGCATTCATATTAACCGGGGTAATAGGATTCTTATGGATTGTCTTCTGGTTCATCTTCTATGAAACACCAAAGCGTCAGAAAAGACTTAAGGCTTCCGAGATGGAATACATCCACAGCGATGTCGATGAACAGCAGGAATCGGTAGAAAAAATACCCTGGCTTCAACTTTTAAAGTATCGCCAGACATGGTTGTTTTTCATCGGGAAAGGACTCACCGACCCGGTATGGTGGTTCTACCTTTTCTGGATTCCCGGCTGGCTTGCAGAAGTTAGAGGTACAGGCCTTAGCATCAAGGACTTCGGATTACCATTAGCTTTTATTTATACTGCAACAACTGTTGGCAGCATTGGCGGAGGCTGGGTCTCTTCCTTCATGATAAAAAAAGGTGCGACACCATTCAATGCCAGGAAGTATACAATGCTGATCTTTGCTGCTCTTGTAGTGCCTGTTGCATTTGCTGCCTCATCATCCATAAGTACATGGGGAGCTGTCGGATTAATAGCTCTTGCTGCCTCATCGCACCAGGCATTTTCAGCAAATATCTTCACTACAGTATCAGATGCCTTCCCTAAAAGAGCTGTAAGTTCAGTAACCGGTATTGGTGGATTTGCCGGCGCCATTGGTGGTACATTTATTTCGTACATTGCCGGAGCGGTCCTGTCCTTTTATAAAAAAGCCGGGCACATAGAAACCGGATATGTAGTAATGTTCATTATAGCTGCCAGTGCCTACCTTGTTGCATGGGTAATTATGTATTCATTCGCACCAAAAAACAAAAAGGTTATGATTGTATGATATGTAAGCCGCTAATTACAATAGATGGTATATAAACATATATCTCCGCCTTTAGCTCTGCATCATGCAGGGCAAAGGCGGATTTAATGACTAATAAATCCTTCTCTATGCCACAAAAGAAAACAAGGATAATAGATATAGCCAGGTTGGCCGGTGTATCTATAGGTACTGTTGACAGGGTATTGCACAACAGAGGTGAAGTAGCAGATGGAACAAGAAAAAAGGTCAAAAAAATAATCAAAGAGACTAATTATTCCCCGAACATTCTTGCTCAGGTTCTAAAGTCAACCAGGATATATAATATCGTTTCGCTTCTGCCGGGAGGAACCGAAATAAATTCTTACTGGTTTAAGCATCCCATGGGAATGATACAGGTTATTGAAGAGATGGAACTATTTCAGGTACACTTTACCACTGTCAACTTTGATATGCAGTCGGAGGAAGATTTTCAGATGAAGGCATCAGAGGTGCTTGAGATGGAACCTGACGGTGTGCTGCTTGCCCCTATTTTCGACCTTGAATCCACTCTGTTCTGTGCCAGGCTTTCGGAAAACGATATCCCGTTTGTATTTATCGACGGATTTATCGAAGAGACTGATTTCCTGGCATATACAGGAGAAGATATGTTCAGGTGCGGAAGGGTTGCAGGACAACTTGCTGATTTAATCACTCCTGTTGAATCGGATATTCTGATTATAAGTGTAGCTAAACATATTCAGAATGTTCGGCATCTTAACAACCGGATAAAAGGCTTCATTAATTATCATAAAGATTCAGCCATTAACACGGGTAGCAAAATTAATGTTAATATCCCAGAGCCAACCGATGAAGCTGTTCGAACTGCCATGGACAAAGTGCTCAGAGAGAATCCGGGGATAGGGTCCATTTTCGTATCAGGATCTAAATCATACCTGATAGCCAGGTATCTTGAAGCTGAAGGTATTAATTCAATAAAAATCATCGGATACGACATTCACGATAGCAACATTAAATATCTTAAGGCAGGAATAATCAAATTTCTTATCAGCCAGAGACCGGAAGAGCAGACATACAAATCTCTAAAAAAGCTGGCTGATTACCTGTGCCTCAACAAAGATCCTGAAAGGCTGGAATATCTGCCCATTGATATAATAACATCTGAAAATGTCGATTTTCTTTGGAAGGCAGAATAACTTGGAATATCATTGTATTAAACAGACAAAATGAAAACACTCGGAAAGTATTCAATAGGCATGGGTGACAGGTTCGGTCATCAGGGAGGCGCCCAGCTTAAAGCAGTCATTGAAGCATCAGAAAAAGGTATTGATATTACTCCGGTCTGGAATAAATCGAACCGTGAACATGTCACTATTGGGACACAACCCGGGGATGTAAGGACTGAAGCTGACCTTGCTGTAAAAAGGGCCGGTTTTAAAAAGACATATTTTGTGGATGCGGATCATATTAACCTGGATACGGTTGACAGGTTTATTGAAAGTTCGGATTTTTTTACAATAGATGTTGCATCATATATCGGAAGAAAAGCTGCACGACAGGAGGTTGATGCATTCCTTTCTGAAGTTGCAAAATATATTGGCACCATAAAAATTCCGGGAACGAATCTCTCATTCAAAACATCAGTAACAGAAGTGACCAGGATCGCTGAGAAGTACCTTTTTGCAGCTATTGAGGCTTTCGATATTTACAGGAAAATTGAAAAAAGAAAAGGCAGGAATAATTTTGTTACTGAAGTATCGATGGATGAAGTTCCTCATCCACAGACACCTGTGGAACTGTTTTTCATTCTTAAAATGCTGGCACTGGAGAACATCCCTCTTCAGACAATAGCTCCTAAATTCTCCGGCAGATTCAATAAGGGTGTTGATTATGTTGGCGATCCGCAGAAATTTGCTGATGAATTCGAATCAGATCTGATGGTAATAGACTATGCTATTAAGGAATTTGGACTTCCTGAAAACCTTAAGATGAGTATTCATTCCGGTTCTGATAAATTTGCAATATATCCTCATATAAGTGAATCGATAATGAAATTCAACAAGGGAATACACCTCAAAACTGCAGGGACAACCTGGCTGGAAGAGGTTATAGGACTCGCTGAATCAGGAGGTGAGGCCCTGGCTTTTGTAAAAGAAATATATGCTGAGTCGCTTGAGAAAATAGAAGAATTATGTGCTCCATATGCTGACGTGATAGACATCAAAATATCGTCCCTACCCCACGGATCGGCTGTTGGGAAATGGGACAGCAAAAGATTTGCAGCCTCTTTGCGTCATGTCCCCGGTAACGAGTATTATAACTCCAATATGCGGCAACTGGTACATGTGGCATACAAACTGGCTGCCCACAGGATGGAAGAGTTTTACACTCTTCTTGATTCGAATACGGAGATAGTTTCAGAATGTGTTTTTGAGAACATGTATGACAGGCATATATGCAGGCTGTTCGGTATAAAATAGCAGGATTGTAATAATTAAAGGAAGAGACAAACAATCTTACTGCCATCTTATTGATCACAATAGTTTTTTTAAAATATCATTTAAAGCGCAGAAAAGATGAATTTACAAAGAGATTCTTCCCTGGCCTCAGAATCTCCTGGTTTTATCATGACAGTACTGATGAAAAACAGTTACCGGATCATATTAATCATTATTACATGCTTCATTGTTCCTTTCACAGCACATTCTCAGGTATTCGTTGAAGCTGAGAGTTTTGAAAACAAGGGAGGCTGGGTCATCGATCAGCAGTTCATGGACCAGATGGGATCGCCATTCCTGATGGCACACGGACTAGGAATACCCGTAACTGATGCTGTTACTTCAGTTTTCTTTCCTGAGAAGGGAACTTATCATGTCTTTGTCCGGACAAGGAACTGGACAGCTTACTGGACTGATAAGGATACTCCGGGACAATTCCAGCTTCTTGTAAACAGGAAACCCCTGCAACCGGTTTTTGGTACCGGGAGTACAGAGTGGAACTGGCAATATGGAGGTTCTGTTCAGATATCAGGAGGTGAATCAACGATTGCTTTGCATGATCTTACGGGATTTAACGGACGATGCGATGCTATTATCTTTTCGACAGATCCGGATTTTATCCCTCCCAATGCTCTTTCAGAACTTTATGCTCTCAGAAAAAAGTGCCTGGGTTTACCTGAGATGCCTGAAGATGCCGGCAAATACGATCTGGTGGTTATAGGTGGCGGAATAGCCGGCACATGTGCTTCAATTTCGGCAGCACGGCTGGGCCTTAAGGTGGCTCTTATCCAGGATCGCCCGGTTCTTGGAGGGAACAACAGTTCTGAAGTTCGCGTTCACCTGGGAGGACGCATAAATCTTGAACCTTATCCGGCACTGGGTAACATTGTCAATGAAATAGGTCCCGGACTTGCAGGAAATGCCAGGCCTGCATCATATTACGAGGATGAAAGGAAACTGGATGCGGTGACAGCAGAAAAGAATATATCTCTATTCCTTAATTACAGGGCTAAAGCTGTTGAAAAACAAGAAGATATTATTACCGGAATTATTGCCGCTAACACAGGAAATTCGAAGGAGCTGCGATTTTCCGCACCACTTTTCGCTGATTGCACAGGCGACGGAACAATCGGAGTGCTGGCGGGGGCGGACTTCATGTATGGAAGAGAAGGAAGAGATCAATATAATGAACCTACAGCCCCTGCCGTTAGAGATAATATGACCATGGGATCGTCAGTGCAGTGGTATTCTGAAGAGTTGGCTAAAGAGTCTGCTTTTCCCGACATTCAATGGGGGCTTGAGTTTAATGTGAATAGTGCCCAGAAAGTAAAAGGTGGGGAATGGACATGGGAAACCGGTATGCAATACGACCAGATAAGGGATTTTGAGAGGATCAGGGATTATGGTCTTCTTGTGGTTTTCTCAAACTGGTCGTTTCTGAAGAACCACCTGACAGTTAATGATACATATAAGAACAGCCAGCTCAAATGGGTTGCTTATATTGCCGGGAAACGCGAATCAAGAAGGCTCATAGGGGATTACATCCTTAAAGAACAGGATCTGACAGATAGAAAGGTATACCCGGACGGGACTGCGTCTACTTCATGGACCATCGATCTGCATTATCCCGATCCGAAAAATACGGAATTTTTTCCGGGAACGGAATTTCTATCTGTTGCTGTTCAGACACCGATATATCCCTATCCCATCCCATACCGCTGCCTTTATTCACGTAATATAAGCAACCTCTATATGGCAGGAAGAGATATCAGTGTTACACATGTTGCACTCGGCACTGTACGTGTTCAAAGAACCACAGGTATGATGGGTGAAGTGGTGGGCATGGCAGCTTCAATATGCAGGAAGTATGACGTTCTTCCCAGGGCGGTTTACAGCACTTATTTCCCTGAACTTAAGGAATTAATGCAAAAGGGAACCGGCAGGAGTGATCTTCCTCCGTCCCAGGACTATAACCTGGGAGGAACATTGCTTAACAGGTAAGCGGGAAAATACTTCGAAACAGGTTACCGGTCCAGTTCAATGGCTGCCAATATGAATGGCGCCACCCCTTTCGTATCATTATCAACACGCTTTTCATTTACATAATATTCATAGCTACCATCACGATAAGGATTTCCTCCAAGGCCACAGCCTCCGCAAATGTTATGTAAAGTTACCATGCCATCGGCATCAACAGATACAAGTTCTTTTAATATCCCGTCAAATGCCTTGTTAGCTAATTCAAGGTATCTCATGTCCAGGTATCCCCTGTGAGCACCTCTGGCAAATGCATAAGCATACATTGCTGATCCGGATGCCTCAAGATAATTTCCTTCTCTGCCGCCCTGGTTGAGAACCTGATACCATATTCCTGATTCAGGATCTTTCACTTTAACCAATGCTCCGCAAGTGTTTTGTAGTATTGTGATCAGAGTGTCCCTGTCAGGATGAGTATCCGGCAGGTACTCCAGGATGTCCTCTAATGCCATTATATACCAGCCCATTGCACGGCTCCATGGATAATGAGATTGTCCTGTTAACGGATCACACCACTTCTGGAGCCGGCTCTCATCCCATGCATGCATCAACAGTCCTGTCTCTGGATCAAGCGTTTTTGAATAAATCATTTTTGTCTGAGATGTTGCAAGATCAAGCCATGAAGGAGCATCAAACTCCTTACCATACTGAGCCATAAACGTTGATGCCATATAAATGCCATCCAACCACATCTGCCACGGATAGATACTTTTATGCCAGTAACCCCCTGAATTTGTCTTTGGATGAGTATTAAGCTGGTTTGTGAGATTATCAAGCGCCATTTTATATTTTGGTTCCGGATTTCTTTTATAAACTGTCATAATATTTCTTCCCGGAAAGATCCTGTCGAGGTTATATTCCGTTAGTCTGTAATCAGTTATAGTACCGTCACCGTTGACAAAATGGTTTACCCAGTCTTCCATGTATTTTGAAAATCCAGGATCAACATAACCAA
>CAYQBZ010000176.1:0-7085 GCA_964415855.1 uncultured Rikenellaceae bacterium | reverse complement strand
GTAAATTACCTGGGAAAATTACCGGATAAGTTACCGGAAGTATATGAAAAGGTACTGTCACGTGTTGAGCACAATGACGAATATAAGATCATTGAATTCAAATCAAAAAAGGATCTGAAACCTTATATAATCGGAGTACTGGAACTTATGAATGAAACATTTGCCGAGATATATGGCTTTGTACCTCTCAACGACAAGGAAAAAATCGATTTTGCAGCGCGCTATCTGCCCATACTCGATCCCAGCTTTATAAAGGTAATAGAAACCGAAGGGAAGCTTGCCGGTTTTGCTATTGGAATGCCCGATATCAGCAACGGGATAAGGAAGGCAAAAGGCAGATTGCTGCCTTTCGGGATATTTAAGATACTGAGGGATTCGAAAAGGTCAAAAAAACTCCTTATGATGCTTGGAGGAGTTAAGAAAGAGTACAGGGGTAAGGGTCTCGACGTTCTTATGGGAGTAAAGATCCTGCAGTCCGGTATTAAGCACAGGATGGATACAATAGACAGTCACCTTGTCCTTGAAAACAATAGCAGGATGAGAAGCGAATATGAAAGGATAGGATGCCGGGTAGTTAAGAAATTCCGGATTTATCAGAAGGAGTTGTAGTAGTCATATAGTTGTATAGTTGTATAGTTGTATGGTTGCAAAGGGAATAAGCTCAGAGATCCCGGTAAATCAGAATCTGAAGACAAATGAAAATCCTATCATCTCCTTAAACTGTGTTCTTGCCGTCTTCTTCAGAGTTCCATCAATAGGATTTTTTACAGGCTGTTTATCCTTGTCCAGCACAACTGTCTTTGTATCGTCATCGAAGATCAGGTGGGTATTTAACCTCACATCGGTAAACCAGTTCAGGTTAGCCACGGCTATCATTTCCCAGTCAATGTCAACATTAAGAGGATTATGTATGTAGTTTGTAAATAGCTGCAACCTGTTTGTTATTGTCAGCGTCTTGAAAGGCTTATATACATTTGATATCATGAAACTCGCTCCAGGCTCATTTTTGGATTTCTTGTCCTTAAGAATACCATATTTTGTCTGGTCGATATGTGCTGTATCAGGAACAAATGTCCCTTTATAAGACAATGGAGAGAAGTTTATTGAAGTTTCCTTATTCGGTTTGTAATCGAGACCTATTCCAATGGTTAGCACTGCCGGGTTCAGGAATTTTGATACCACGACTGAATCGTTCGGATAGTTATAACCGGGTGCCACCTGTGTCTTAAACAACATAATCGTGCTGAAATCAAACTTACCGAATGCCTTATGATTCAGTTTTGAGTTCGTTTCAAGCAGGTCGAGGTTCTTCCTTATTCCCTCGTCCCCTGTAGCAAGGAATCCAAGCTTAAGTCTTGCAAAATTGCTTGAAGAAACCTTCACATTTTTATTAGCGTAGTCGACAAAACCCGTAAGGTCCATAGAGGTGGCAATACTGCTTTCTCCTCCCTTCACCCAGTTGGAAAGCGATGACTGGCTCATGGTAAACACAGCCTCGGATCTGTACTTCCAGTATTGTGGCTTAACCACAATCTTCTGTACCTGAAGTAACTGCTTGTTATCTATCGGCTGGACATTAACCGACGCATCAGAATAGTTACCTTGTCTAGCAGGTCTTCTGAATGTTATTCCCTGCTCAAGGTACAGGCCAATAGTATCGCGTGCAGGATTACCGATCCATACTGTAACGGAATCTGAAAACTCGTTTTTCAGCCAGAACCTCATCATCATGCCGGCCTTAGAGTTCATCCATACCGGGACAACTTTACGGTCCATCCCTGTGAACCTGATTACCGAGGAATCGCGAGCCTCCAGATAATCCAGCAAGGCCCTGACTGCAACCTGCATCGAATCACCCTGGTAAGGATAATACAGGTAGTTGAAAGGAAAAAATGAATTGGATAGTTTTGCTGTTCTGAGCGTATCGGCAACGATCATAACAGTTGTGTCTTTAAGACCTTTGCCGGGCTCCTCATGTTTAAAAGGATCGGGTATCTCCAGAACAGGAAGATCAACAGAATCTGCTGTCTGAGTAATACTGCTTGTATCGGTAACTAAAACAGAATCAGAGGGTATGATAAATTCAGGCGACGGAAGAACAGGAATCTTATACCTTATTGGTTTCCATACGTAAAAGGTGTCCCATGGAATGTTAAGTGAATCATATGGATATCTGTTTAAGACCGCAGCGGCTGAATCGGGCGGTGAATGCAGAGCCTCAAAAACAAGCTGTTCCAAAGCAATCCGTAAGGGATTCTCCGGGTCTTTCCAGTAATCGGCTGTCAGTATCTGCTGCAGGTAAGTCACGGCCCCATCCCTGTCAAGAACAATTTCCGGTTTCTCATGCTCGATTTTTAATACTGCTCCGCTGTTCCGCAATGAGTCAATAACATTGGTACTTTGTTCTGACATTTCCGCAGCTTCCTGAGAAAAGGCTGATATATAACTAATTAAGCAGACTATTACAATAAACGACCGAAGTAATATTAATTTCATAACTTTTGTTTTCTGGTTCATTCCAGTGGCGAATATATCACAAAATAATTACGATATGGCCCTGGTGATTTTCAATAATTTACATTTCCCTTCATAAAAACGGAAAATATCAGGATTGGTATATACAAAAATATTAAAAAGAGTGGTCTTTTACTATCCGGGACAAACAGAATTATCAAACCTGGCTGATAGACGAAAAATATCCCGGCCCGTAAATCTGGAAGTGAGTGCAGTAACAGGACTGGCACGATTTACCTCCGACTTTAGATCAGGACACCGGAAAAAGAAAGCAGTTGTTAATACGGGTAAAAAATGTAACTTTAACATATATTGCATTTGCAAAGAACCAATATTCAGGGAGATGATAAAATCTATGACGGGCTACGGGAAATCAATTGCTGAGACTCCTCAGAAGAAGATTACCATAGAGATAAAATCACTTAATTCCAGGCAACTTGATCTGACTACTAAATTACCATGGATATATAAAGAAAAGGAGCCTGAGATAAGGAACATGATAAGTCAGAAGCTCGACAGGGGTAAGATTGATCTTAACATCTATTTTGATTTCCTGGATGAGGATGCGGCCAGTGTGATAAATAAAGCAGCTGTAAGGAATTATTACAGGCAGTTTGAAGAGATTGCCTCTGACCTTGATATAGACCTTGATGATCAGATCTTTTCAGCCATCATGAAGCTACCGGATACTTTAAAGACTGAAAAACCGGAAATGCCGGAAGAGGAATGGAAACTCGTGAAAGAGCATATCCTGGAATCGGTAAATATGCTCGACCAGTACAGGATTGAGGAGGGCAGGTCTATTATGGCCGATCTGACAAGATGTGTTGCCAGTATTTTATCTCTCCTGGATTCGGTCAGGCAATTTGAGGAAGGAAGGATCACCAAAATCAGGGAAAAACTCGCGGGAATACTTGCAGAAAATCCAGGTACAGAGAATATAGACAAGAACAGGTTTGAGCAGGAGCTTATCTATTATCTCGAGAAGTATGATATAAACGAGGAAAAAGTGAGGCTGAAGACCCATTGCGATTATTTTCTGGAGACAGTCAATACTGCTGCCCCTAATGGTAAGGTTTTGAATTTCATTACCCAGGAGATCGGGCGAGAGATAAATACGATAGGTTCAAAAGCGAACGATGCCACTATCCAGAAACTTGTTGTTATGATGAAAGATGAACTGGAGAAGATCAAGGAACAGACATTGAATGTGTTATGAGGGTGTTAAGGTAGAATCAGAATCTGAATTAATATGGCGGGAAAGCTAGTGATAATCTCAGCCCCTTCCGGTGCGGGAAAAACAACTATAGTGAAATATCTGCTTGACAGTGGACTGAAACTATCATTTTCAATCTCAGCTACAACACGTCCCTTAAGGGGAGATGAGAAGGATAGGAAAGATTATTATTTCCTGACAAAAATGGATTTCAAAAATAAAATAAGGAACAACCAATTTGTTGAATGGGAGGAGGTTTATAAGGACCTGATGTACGGTACTCTGAAAAGTGAGCTTGAGCGTATAGAGGCATTGGGAATGGATGTCCTGTTTGATGTTGATGTTAAAGGAGGAATCAACCTTAAGAAACAATACGGTGCTCGATCAATTGCAATATTCATTATGCCTCCGTCTGTTGAAGAGCTTGAGAACAGGCTTAAGATGCGGGCGACGGAAAGTGAGGATAAGATCAGGATGAGAGTTGAAAAAGCCAGGGAGGAGATGAGACTGGCTGATCAGTTCGATCATACAGTAATAAATAAAAATCTCGATACTGCGAAGGAAGAAGTACTTAAACTGGTGTCTGACTTTGTGGGTAATTAATATTCATGGCAAAGATAGGTTTATATTTCGGGTCATTTAATCCTGTCCATACAGGTCATCTTGCCATTGCCGGCTATATGACTGAATACACTGACCTGGATCAGGTGTGGTTTGTTGTTAGTCCCCATAACCCACTGAAAAAGAAAGAGACCCTCCTCGATGATCATCAGAGGCTCTATATGGTTCAACTGGCTATTGGTGACAACGACAGGCTGAAAGCATCCGATATTGAATTCAGGCTTCCTGTTCCTTCATATACGATAGATACCCTTACATATCTGAATGAGAAATACCCCGGTAATATTTTTTCACTTGTAATGGGTGAAGACAATCTGACCACTCTTCATAAATGGAAAAATGTAAATGAGCTGGTTACCAGATACCCTATTTATATCTATCCCCGGCGCAAAGACAGCAATAAACCATCGGCTCTTACCGGCAGCTTGCTGAAGAATGCTGAGATTCATTCCGTTAAAGCCCCTCTCATGGAAATATCTGGAACATTTATCCGCAATGGCATCAGAAACGGCAGAGATGTTTCATACTTCCTTCCCGCACCCGTGTGGAAGTATATTAAGGAGATGCATTTTTATGAGAAATGAGGAACGGCTTTATGTACCAGTTCTATTATATCCTTACCCCTGAGCAAAGCCCTCTCGTTCATTGGAATAAGGTTGTGATATCTTTCGGGCAATGATTTTTTAAGCCCCTTAAGAACATTCTCAATTTTAATAACAGGTTTTACCTTAAGAAAACCGCCGAGGACTATCATGTTAAACGTCTTCTGGATATTCATCCTTGCTGCCTCCTCAGCAGCATCGATACGGTAAATTGTAATATCTTGTCTTTCCGGGTGACGGGTGATACCATTTCCGTCATAGACCAGGGTACCTCCGGGTTTTATCGAACTCTCAAACTTATCGAGCGATTGCTGATTAAGTATGATAGCCGAATCAAATCGCCTGATAACAGGGGAACTTATTCTTTCACTGCTTATTATTACAGTAACATTTGCCGTTCCTCCACGCATTTCGGGGCCGTATGAGGGCATCCAGCTTACTTCCATATCTTCCATCACACCGGAATATGCCATTATTTTACCCATCGAAAGCACTCCCTGTCCTCCAAAACCGGCTATAATTATCTCCTCATTCATTGTATTGCTTATTTTTTGTTCAAAGTATCCTGATTCTGTTCTTCAGGGATCTTAAGGTCGCCCAGAGGGTAATACGGGAACATGTTCTCTTCCATCCACTTGTTTGATTCCACCGGCGTCATTCTCCAGCCGGAAGGACAGTTTGAGACTATCTCGATAAAACAGGTCCCCCGGTCCAGTTTCTGGTACTGAAAAGCCTTCCTGACAGCCTTTTTTGTTTTCCGCACGTTAGCCGGCGTATGGACACTCTGGCGCGTTACATAATATGTCCCGGGGAGTGTTGCGACGATATCGGTCATCTTAAGAGGGTTCCCCATTGTTTTAATATTCCTTCCGCGAGGTGATGTTGAAGATTTCATCCCTTCAAGGGTTGTGGGAGCCATCTGACCGCCGGTCATCCCGTATATCCCGTTATTCACGAAAATGATCAGGATATTCTCCCCCCTGTTGCATGCGTGTATTGTCTCTGCCGTACCAATGGCAGCAAGGTCACCATCGCCCTGGTAGGTAAATACATATTTGTCAGGCAGCAGCCGTTTTATTCCTGTTGCCACTGCAGGGGCACGTCCATGTGCCGCCTCCTGTATATCAATATCGAGAAATTCGTATAGCAGCACCGAGCAGCCTACCGGTGAAATACCAATTGTCTCCGATTGCAGGCCCTCTTCCTCAATGACTTCTGCCAGGATACGGTTAGCAGTCCCGTGACCGCAACCCGGGCAATAGTTGAAAGTCTTGTCCGTGAGTATGCTGGAACGCCTGTAGGCCAGGTTTTCAGGTTTAATTATCTCTTTTATTCCTGTTACTTCTGACATATCTTATTCTCCTATGAATTTTGTTTTCAAATTATCTACTACCTCTTCGGGTGTGGTAACAATACCTCCCATCCTTCCGAAATGTTTCACGGGTACTTTACCGTTAACTGACAGGAGAATATCTTCTATCATCTGGCCCGTACTCATCTCAACAGACAGGATCCCCTTAATCTGGTCGGCAAGTTCATTTATACGAACGGAAGGGAATGGGAAAAGAGTTATCGGCCGCAACAAGCCAACTTTAATATCCTGTTCCCTTGCAAGCTGAACAGCTTTCTGACATACCCTTGCACTTGTTCCATATGCAACCAGCAGGTATTGAGCATCTTCGCACTGGAACTCCTCATAGCGAACCTCGCTCCTCTTCATCTCTTCATATTTTTCGCGCAGACGTTTGTTAAACTGCTCCTGTCCGTATGGATCAAGATCGAGGGAGGTTATAATGTTTCTTGCTCTTGAGGCAGTTTTTCCTGTAGTGGCCCATTCCGGGAACTGCTTTGCCCTCTCCCTGTGAGGACTGAGATATACCTTTTCCATCATCTGGCCAATTGCACCATCAGATAGGATCAAAGCGGGGTTTCTGTATTTAAAAGCAAGTTCAAATCCCAGATCAACAAAATCTGCCATTTCCTGCACTGATGCAGGGGCAAAAACTATCAGGTGGTAATCGCCATGACCGCCTCCCTTTGTTGACTGGAAATAGTCTGACTGGGCAGGCTGGATCGTACCCAGGCCGGGTCCTCCCCTTACCACGTTGGCGTAGAATATGGGCAGCTCCGCG
>CAYQBZ010000175.1:0-7149 GCA_964415855.1 uncultured Rikenellaceae bacterium | reverse complement strand
GTTTCCAGAATGATTTTAATGTACTTGTCTGACTTATAAATTCATTTACATCTTTTATCCATCTGTTTTTGAAATGTGCTGAGATCTTGCCAGGGAACTGCCGGATATCTGAGCTGATATCATCAATTTTTGAAAGCATTGATTTAACACCTTCCGCGATATGAAGTGAAGAGAGCTTTTTTTCCACGGATAACTTCCGGAAGCTATTGTATTCAAGTGAAATTGTCTTAAAAAGCTCCTGGATTTTAAGTATAAAAAATATTGTCTCTGTCCCTGTTTTCTCGATAGTATCAAGAAAATTGGTATATAAAGAAGTATGCAGTTCAGGAAGATCCTTTTTTAAGGCATAGGGAACTCTTATAATGTCATGTTTCCGGATTGAGGCTGATCTTATTCTTTTATAAAAGGCAAATCTCCCCGGATCACTTTTTTGTGGACTGAATTCTTCGCTGGTGAAAGACAGCACCACTTTATCAGGCACATGGCTCCAGATTTTATTTTGTCCGGCGTCAAATTCATCAATTACAGAAGATAACAAGGTTTTTTGATGGTCAAGATACCCGTTTCTCAGTTCATTGATCCTGTTGTTCAGCTTGCTGAACAGCATATGGTGATAATTGACGATGAACCTGTTCAGGCGTTCAGGCGGCAAATGGTTATAGTTCATCAGAAAAGCATCAAGGTTTTCAGAGAACTCCGTTTTTAATTCGAGGAGGAACCTGGTTAAAAAGTCTTCCTGGTCAAGGACAAAATTCTGGTATGTTTTTAAATAGTTTTCAACAGTACTGGCTGACAATTCTCTCATCTCCGGATTCAGCTTGTCGTGGACTGACGCGATTAGTTCCAAAACTTCTCCTGAGGCAAGTTCGCGGGTGGCTAATCCTATTACAGACTCCTGTTCTTTGTTAACGCCAAGACTTATTGCATTGAATACTGAAGATGCCTTTAAAAGCACTACAGTACCTATCTCCTTCAGTAACTCATTTGTTTTTCGTACAAAATCTTCTTCATCGACTTCTCTTATCTCAGGGATCCCTACAAATACTATATCAGCGTTTTTAGATTCAAGTCTTATAATATTATATACAGGTTTTTGTTCAAGCTGGTTATTAATAACCTTAACCTCCGCATCAAGACGCATCTTTGACAGAATATCGTCTGCCCGGCGTTGTATTAATGAGGCTTTGTCATTTTCAAAGTTCACGATCATCAGTCTGATCTTTGCATTCTCCCAGGCGAGGGAGGCCGACATGAACTTTGACAAGGTAAGGGCCAGGTTGCCATTGTTCCCTTCACCGCG
Organism: uncultured Rikenellaceae bacterium; assembly: GCA_964415855.1. GTDB lineage: Bacteria > Bacteroidota > Bacteroidia > Bacteroidales > VadinHA17 > LD21. The sequence goes on along the minus strand of CAYQBZ010000175.1, from coordinate 5,849 downwards.
CCACCATATGTCAATTTGCTGATATTTGCCGTAACCGTATCGTTTATCATAGTCAATAAGAAGGATATTATAATCCAGGTCATTGATAGTATTCAGTAACTGGTGAAACCGTTTGGGATCCCTTGATTGCCTTGCCCAGCCCAGGATGATGGTATTGGGTTCAATACCTGAGAATCCGTATGTGCGTGCGATCATTTCGATGCCTTCATATATATCCCTGCATTCCTGCCTGCGGGTAAAGATACCATGAGAGTCCTCATCACTGACTGTTTGTTGCTGACTGTGCTTTGGGAACAGTACCCGTGCAGAAGGTTCCTCAACCAGGTCAAAATTGGATAGCAGGCCGAATTTCCCTACAAGTGATTTGCCGAACTCGATAAGGTAGGACCGGATCTCAGTGCCTCCGCTGAATAGAATAATATTAGGCTGCCAGTTCCGCTCTTCAATAGTCCTTGAACTTAACCGCTGCAGACCACTGCGTACCACTGAATTCCATACACTTTGCCACACATCTCCAAAATCCAGTTTCAGGTGTTTCCTTTTCAGAATGGAATATATAATTCCCATTATTGCAAAGGCTGCAAGCATTGAGAGAACATCAAGCTTGAACATTATGGCGAATGCAAATATGAAACCTATCAGTCCAAAGATCCTCGATACCCTGAATGATGGGCGGAAATCAGTACTTGCCCAGCTCTCGAGGACATATGCCAGGTTGATAAAACCATAGGAAGCCAGATAGAACATTGTTACGACCCCTGCTATCAGGTTCAGTTCTCCGACCAGGATGCCTCCTTCGGCAATGAGGAAAATGAATATAAGTGCATTCCTGGGTTCATTGGTACTACCATAACCTCTGGCGAAGATCTTTGGCATCAGCTTGTCACTTGCCAGGGCCTGCAGGATCCTGGGTCCTCCCAGTATCCCGCCCAGGGCAGAAGAGAGTGTGGCACCCCATATTCCTGCAACGACAAGGGTCGGGATCCATGCTATCCTGATGATAATATTAGTATCGTTTATCAGATTTTCCCTGGATACAAAGCAGGCAAAAGTTATTGCCATGGTTATATATACAATGAATCCTACAGTGATAGCCATGATTGTCCCGAGTGGGATACTCTTTTTTGGATCTTTAAGGTCTCCCGACATCGCTACTCCTGCTGTAAAACCTGTTACTGCCGGGAAAAAAACTGCAAATACCATTTCGAGAGACATATCACCCTCTGCCGTACCCAGGAGAGGTTGTGATGGAGCCAACTCGGGGTGAACAAAATATCCTGCAAAGATGGAGATCAATGACAGGAAAATGGCTCCCAGGATCAGGTACTGGGATTTGATAGCGAGAGAGGTGCTTATGAAGGCAATTATTACCAGTATTATTATTACTGCAGTACCCACAATCCGGTAACCGTCAATCCCGGGCTGCAGGTGTAAGAACCGTGACAGCGCCGGGATACTCAGGAAACTCTCGGCAAAACCGACAATATAAAGAGAGATGCTTAATGCTGTACCCAGGAAAAGGGCAATTCCTATAGCTCCACCCATAGGTAATCCGAGTGTGCGGGAGAGAATATAGTATATACCTCCGGCTTTTATCTTTTTATCGGTGGCTATTGAAGATATACTGAGGCCCGTTGTTACTGATATGATATGGGCAATGACTATAATCCCTATGGCCGCTACCATTCCTGCCTGTCCCACTACCCAGCCTAAACGCATGTACATTATCACACCAAGTATAGTAAGCAGAGATGGTGTAAAAACACCAGAGAATGTGCCAAACTTATTAGATCCTGCCATACACTATTAAAATTAAATAACGCGAAACAGTAATACGAATTTTAAAATATGAAGTAAATTAACAATAAATTATTCCAGCTTTCCCTTCAATTCACCTGTTAATAGATTCATAAAAAGACCGGGAAATTAACAATTTATAAAGTTATGAATAATCTGATTGAAAATGAACAGGGTGACAGTAAGGCGCCAAATATAGGATTTTAGAGCTTATAATAACTTCCATAGTTGTATTTCTGGATTAAAATAAAATGAAACTCAATGAGACGGATTTTTCCCGGTCGATCCTGCTGGCAAGTGTACCTGCTTCAGGGTGCCCGATCTTCCGGATGCCGTGCCTGATGAGCTGTCGGGTATTGATCTCAGCTATACTCCGGAATTACCGTAGTTTGGCAACACTCTTGCACTGGGATCGTTTACATCGCAGTTCTCCCACTCCCTGTTAGGCATCCAGAAATCAACAATAGCTTCTGATCTGCCCGGGAAGTGATGTTCGAAAATATCCCTGTACATAAGTGATTCTTTTGATATAGGTGTTGCATGAAAGTAACGGTGTCTGGCAGTTTCAAGGTCTGCATCTGAATACATCTCGGCGGCATATGCTTTCAGGTTGTCAACCACACTGTGACCTACTGCATCCGAAAAGGCAGCTTTTTCCCTGTACAGAATATCGTGGGGCAGATAATCTCCTTCAAAGGCTTTCCTTAAAAGATATTTCCCAATCCCCGTGAAATTCATCTTCTTCTCCGGGGGTATGCTCATTACATACTTTACAAAATCGATATCACCAAAGGGAACCCTGGCCTCAAGTCCGTTCGAAGATATGCTGCGGTCGGCTCTCAGGACATCGTACATATATATTTCATTCAGCCTTTTTTCCGCCTCCTTCTGGAAAGCTCCCGGTGAAGGAGCATAATCGGTATACTTATAACCGAAGATCTCATCGCTGATTTCTCCTGTCATAAGGACCTTAACGTCAGTATTCCCGGATATATATTTACTCACAAGGTACATGCCCATCGATGCCCTTATGGTAGTAATGTCGTAAGTTTCTATGTTGTAGATCAGAGTACTAAGGGTATCAAAAATATCCTGTTTTGGAAACAGGACCTCAGTGTGATCGGCACCAAGATAGTCGGCTACAATCCTTGCATATTTCGTATCTATGGGATCAATATTGATCCCTACGGCAAAGGTTTTTATCGGCTTCTTCAGTATCCTTGCAGCTATTGCACATACAAGGCTTGAATCGAGTCCGCCGCTGCAAAGAAAACCAACCGGTACATCAGCATGAAGCCTCTTCTCAACAGCCCTGGTAAGGAGTGTGTTTAAGTTAAGCAGAACGTCCTCCATGTCATCATCTGTATAGCTGCTTACCTTCGACAGGTCGCTGTACAGAACAAATTTTGAGCCATCGTAAATATGGCCGGGAGGAAACGGCTTAACAACCTCACATATGCTGCTAAGCGCCTTCATCTCGCTGGCAAACATTATGCTGCCATTTCTGTCGTATCCATAGAACAGAGGCCTAATTCCAACCGGATCGCGGGCAGCAAAATACTTGTCCTGATCAGAGTCGTAAATGACACATACAAACTCAGCATCCAGCCTTTTTGCAGTTTCCAGCATACCGTATTCCAGGAACATCGGGATTATTACCTCACAATCGCTCTCCGACTTAAAGGTATAAGTGCCTGTATATCTTTCCTGCAGCGTCCTGTAATTATAAATTTCCCCGTTTGCAACCAGATGTATGTTTTCATAGCTTAAAGGCTGATTTCCTTTATCAGAAGTGTCCACGATCTTCAACCGGTGAAATCCCATCCATCCTCTTTCGTTAAGATCGAGAGCAATAGTATTATTCGGTCCGCGATATTTTATTTTCTGAAACTCGCTGGCTATGCTTAACCTCAGCATCTTATCGCTTCCTGTATACACCAAAATACCACACATACTATTTCTTTAATTAGTTATATATATTCACCAAACAGGGCATAAAGATATATGTATTTAATTAAAATACAAAATAAAGTGAACAAAATATACAAAAAACCCATATTTATTTTAAAATATAAATATGATGTATTGCATGCACTTCTTACATGAGCACCGATTCCACTTTTGGTATTCCGGGAGCAGGTCAACGTAACTCTGTTAAAATTTTTGCCTTTTAACTGTTTTTTCGTAAATTGCTTAGTGCTTGATTCACTTAAAAGCTACAGTGGGTCATTGCTATTGAAGTAACTTCGCTCCGGAGTCGTAAGGTCTTGGCTAAGAGGCCAGTATGTTTTGTGATCTTTGTTATCAGCAAGCTGGAAAATATAGATACAAGGGACTGAACCAGTTGTTTAACGAAAATATTACTTAATTATGAAAACAGTTTGTTTTACATTAACTATTGGATTGGCTTTGATTCTGTCGGTACAGGATGCAGACTGCCAGATAAGGAACCTCATCAGGAATACCCAGAAGGAAGCATCGAAGAATATTAATAAGAATATAAATGAAGGCCTGAATAATCTTATAAAGGGTGATGAGAAAAATGAATCTGCAAATGAAAATGAGCAGACTGCCGTTAAACAAGATGAATCACAGGCCGCTGTAAGCCAGGATAAAGGAGAGGCTGCTGCTTCTGCAACAAAAGAAGCCCCGGCGCTGGTGTGGGCCAAGTATGATTTTGTGCCTGGCGATAAGATCATCTTTGAGGATAACCTTGAAGGTGAGGAAAATGGCGAGTTCCCGTCACGATGGGATCTTGTTAACGGGACTGTTGAGAATGCTGTTTTAGGTGGGGATAACGTAATTATGTTCAGGGGTGGTGAACCTATGATAGTTCCATATCTGAAAAATCCAAAAATAGACTACCTTCCCGATGTGTTCACTATTGATTTTGATTTGTATATGAACAATCAGAATACTTTTACTGTCTATTTTTACGACAGGAAAAACCAACGAGTATCATCCGGCTACAGGCAGCTAACAATCTGGCATGATGGTATGGAATTAAGTCCTGCGAGAAGTAATCTGCCGAATAAGGAGTCAATAGAGAATCAATGGGCTCATATTGCCATAGCATATACAAGCGGTAAGATGAAAGCCTATATAAATGAAACCCGCCTGATTAATATTCCTCACCTTGAATTTGATCCTATGGGGATAACTCTTTATACTTATCACGGTTCAGATCAAAACAAGTTTTATGTGAAGAATATCAGGATCGCGGAAGGAGGAGTAAAATATTATGACAGGTTTCTGCAGAATGGTAAGATCGTTTCCAACGGGATACGTTTCGATGTAGGAAAGGCAACCCTGCGGCCGGAATCAATGGGGGTGCTTAATGAAATCAACCTGATGCTTACGGAACACCCTGATGTTAAAGTAAGTATTGAAGGGCATACCGACAGCGACGGGGATGAGGGCCTTAACCAGAAACTATCGGAAGAAAGGGCTCTTGCAGTGAAGAAGCAGCTTGAAAGCATGGGTATCTCTTCAGACCGGCTCGCTTCGAAAGGTTTTGGAGAAAGTAAACCTGTCGGACCCAACGACACTCCTGAGGGGAAAGCCGCAAACCGCAGGGTTGAGTTCGTTAAGATGTAAAGGAATTATTTTAGTCGACCGTAACAGTAAACCATATATCCTATTCAGAGAGTTTAACAACCTGGAAGGAAGGGTATCCGCGTGCTCCTGCGGTGTTATAGAAACCTGCAAACTTAAGTTTATAATATTCACCTTCCTGATCCCTGATAATATAGAAGATGCCGGGATTTATCTTGTATGCATCATTGCTGTAATCCTTCCATTCATATCCTATAGCGTCCTGATCAGCTGATAATGTGTAATTACCAACATCGTTCAGGGTGATGTCGTAAAAAGAATTTATTGTATCAGCAGCTGCCGTTGTACCAGACATGTTGGAGTATACTCCTCTCACAAGGTAAGGTGTGGCTACTCCGAAATCATCAAAAAGGATGGTTGAGTATTGAGTGAAACAGATATCCCATTCGCTGTCTTTTGGCTGTACAGGTACCAGTGTGCCACCATTTTTGAATGAA
>CAYQBZ010000174.1:0-7212 GCA_964415855.1 uncultured Rikenellaceae bacterium | reverse complement strand
TCCATATACTCACTCATATCTATGCGTACGAGATTATCGGTTGTGTCGAAAAGAAATCTGGCAAGCACCTTAGCCAGCTGGGTCTTACCAACTCCTGTCGGACCAAGGAAAATAAATGTTCCAATTGGTTTGTTCGGATCTTTCAGACCTGCCCTGTTCCTCTGTATTGATTTAACTACCTTTTGGATAGCTTCGTCCTGACCAATCACGCTTCCCCTAAGCTCATCTGCCATCTTCAGCAGTCTCGTTCCCTCTGTCTGAGCTATTCTCTGAACAGGTACACCTGTCATCATGGCAACGACTTCAGCAACCTTCTCAGCATCAACTGTTTCCCTGTTAACTGCAAGCTCTTTCTCCCATTTCTTCTTCTCAATGTCTATCATATCCAGGAGGTCCTTCTCCCTGTCGCGGAAACTGGCGGCTTTCTCAAAATTCTGGTTTTTAACAGCCATCATCTTTTCCTTTTTTGTCTCTTCAAGCTGACTCTCCAGGGAAAGTATCTTTTCAGGTACGACAATATTGGAGATATGAACTCTCGAACCAGATTCATCCAGGGCATCAATAGCCTTATCCGGCAGGTGCCGGTCGGATATGTATCGGTTTGTCAGCTTCACACAGGCATCTATTGCATCTTCCGTGTAAATGACATTATGATGTTCTTCATATCTCTCCTTTATATTATTAAGGATATGTATGGTCTCCTCAATCGAGGTTGGCTCAACGAGCACTTTCTGGAAGCGTCTTTCCAGAGCACCGTCTTTCTCTATATGCTGCCGGTACTCATCAAGTGTTGTTGCACCAATGCACTGGATCTCGCCCCTGGCAAGAGCTGGCTTAAGCATATTAGCGGCATCAAGCGATCCGGTTGCCCCTCCGGCACCTACAATGGTATGTATCTCGTCAATGAAAAGTATGATATTGTCATTTTTTGACAGCTCATTCAGGATAGCTTTCATTCTCTCCTCGAACTGTCCCCTGTATTTAGTACCTGCTACTATTGAAGCCAGGTCAAGAGCAACGACCCTCTTATTGAACAGTACTCTTGAGACATTCTTTTTTGAGATGCGCAGTGCCAGTCCTTCAGCAATTGCCGACTTTCCTACTCCCGGATCACCTATCAGAACCGGATTGTTCTTTTTCCTTCTGGACAATATCTGCGCAAGTCTCTCTATCTCCCTCTCCCTGCCGACAACCGGGTCCATCCGGCCTTCCTCGGCAGCTTTAGTAAGATCGATGCCAAAATTATCCAGTACAGGTGTGTCAGATGACGATTTTGAAGATGACGGGGCAGGGGATTGCCCTTTTCCCTGACTTCCGAAGCTCTGTCCTTCATCATCCTCATCACGGGGAAAATCTGCTTTTGAACTTGGCGACTCTGTCTCGACCACCCTGCGTACACTCTGGTAATCGACATCCAGCTCTGAAAGGAAACGTGTTACCAGTGCATTTTCATCTTTCAGGATTGCCAGCAGCAGATGTTCAGTATTTATAGTTTCGCTCTTCAATCCCTTAGCCTCCAGGTAGACCAGCTTAAGTATTCTCTCGGTGCTTCGGAGAAGAGGAATAACCTCATGGTCAGCAACGGGGACAGGACTTTCAACCTTTATGCTCTTCTCAAGCGATCCCTTGAGAACCAAAAGGTCAATGCCCTGATTCATAAGGATCTCTATCGCAACATTCTCCCCATCCCTCAGAATACCAAGAAACAGGTGCTCAGGACTTATATGACTGTTTCCAAGCCTGATAGCCTCCTCCTTTGAATATCCGAGTATATCTTTAACTCTTTGCGAAAAGTGTGAATCCATATCTAAATCTTTCTTTTTCCAGATTAATAGTACTTAAGCGACAATATGTCAGAATTCATCCGACAAAAGTACACATAACAACTTTTCAAAGTAAAATTATGCATAATATCTGTATGACAATTTTCGTGCCCATTTATAAACAAAGAATGTTAAAAATTCACAGCATGAAAAGATCAAAAATAGGCAAATAAATACTATTTTCGTAATTCAAATGGCCGAAAAAGAGGCCCATGTGTAAATACTTAATTAATAACCTGTTATGTCAGAGAGAGAGAGAGTCGTCAAGGTAAATATAGAGGAGGAGATGAAGTCAGCCTATATCGATTATTCGATGTCGGTAATAGTGTCGAGGGCATTGCCTGATGTAAGGGATGGACTGAAACCTGTTCACAGAAGGGTGCTTTTCGGAATGTCTGAGCTGGGGGTGCTCTCAAACCGGCCATACAAGAAATCGGCAAGGATAGTAGGGGAGGTGCTGGGAAAATTTCACCCCCATGGAGATTCGTCTGTATACGAAGCCATGGTAAGAATGGCCCAGGAGTGGTCGTTAAGGTATCCGCTAGTAGACGGGCAGGGTAACTTTGGATCAGTTGACGGCGACAGTCCTGCTGCAATGAGGTATACGGAAGCAAGACTGAAAAAAATTGCGGAAGAAACACTGTCGGATATTGACAAGGAGACTGTGGATTTCCAGCCCAACTTCGATGATTCACTGACAGAACCAGTTGTACTGCCCACAAGGATCCCAAACCTGCTGGTGAACGGAGCCTCCGGGATAGCAGTTGGCATGGCAACAAACATGCCTCCTCATAACCTGTCGGAGATCATTGATGCTACAATTGCCTTAATTGATAATAAGGAGATAAGCACAGAAGAGATACTTCACTATGTTAAAGGACCTGATTTCCCAACAGGGGGGATCATTTATGGCGAACAGGGAATAAGGGATGCCTGCGAAACGGGAAGAGGTCGTATTGTTGTAAGGGCCAGGACCGAGATCGAGATAACTCATTCGGGCCGGGAGAGCATAATTGTAACAGAGATACCCTACCTGGTCAATAAGGCTGAGATGATCCGCAAGATAGCTGATCTGATCAACGAGAAAAAGCTTGAGGGAATATCATATATTAATGATGAATCGGACCGGAACGGAATGCGCATTGTGATTATCCTTAAGAAAGATGCCAGCGCCAATGTTGTTCTTAATAACCTGTTTAAATATTCATCGCTGCAAACATCCTTCAGTGTCAATAATATAGCCCTCGTAAAAGGCCGTCCCAGGACCCTTAACACAAAGGACCTAATCGATTATTTTGTAAAGCATCGTCACGAAATTGTCCTGCGCAGAACAAAATTTGAACTTGACCAGGCTGAGAAACGGGCTCATATACTTGAAGGACTGATAATCGCAAGCGACAATATTGACGAGGTCATTGCGATCATCAAAGCGTCGCAGACCCCTGATATGGCCAGGGAAAGGCTCATGGAGCGATTCGGGCTGTCAGATATACAGTCCAGGGCTATAGTTGAGATGCGCCTGCGCCAGCTGACCGGACTTGAACAGGAAAAATTAAGAGCTGAATACCAGGAAATCATGGCTCAGATTGAATATCTGAAGAGTGTGCTGGCTAATGAAGATCTGCAGATGAAAATCATTAAGGATGAACTCCTTGAGATAAAGGTAAAATATGGAGACAAGCGGCGTACCGAGATAATCCCAAATGCTGAAGAGTTTAATCCGGAAGATTTTTATGCTGATGATGAGATGGTTATTACAATATCCCATCTGGGTTACATAAAAAGAACTCCCCTGACCGAATTTCGCAGGCAGAACAGGGGAGGGACAGGAGCCAGGGGAGGTTCTACGCGCGATGAGGACTTCATAGAGTATCTTTATGTTGCAACAATGCATAACACGATGCTCTTTTTCACAAGTAACGGGAAATGTTACTGGCTCAAAGTATACAGCATCCCTGAAGGATCAAGGACATCAAAGGGAAGGGCAATGCAGAACCTTATTAATATTGAACCTGACGACAGTGTAAGAGCTTTTATCAACGTAAAAAACCTGAATGATCCTGATTATATCAATAATAACTTTATAGTACTCTGCACGAAGAAAGGAATAATCAAGAAAACTTCACTGGAAGCTTATTCGCGCCCAAGGATAAACGGCGTTAACGCAATTACGGTGAGAGAAGACGATGAACTTCTTGAGGCGAGGTTAACGAATGGTCAGCATCATATTATGCTTGCCATAAAATCCGGACGCGCCATCCGTTTTCCTGAATCAGCTGTCAGGCCAATGGGACGTACAGCATCCGGCGTAAGAGGTATCAGGCTGGCTAATGAGACAACAGATATTGTTGTTGGTATGATCACCATCGAGAGTAAGGAAAAAGAGATACTGGTAGTTTCTGAGAAAGGTTACGGAAAGAGATCAGATATCGATGATTACAGGATCACCAACAGGGGAGGAAAAGGCGTAAAGACTATTAATATAACCGATAGGACCGGCTCCCTTATTGCTCTGAAGGATGTAACTGATAATCATGACCTTATGATAATTACTCAATTTGGCAATATCCTGAGGAGCCCTGTATCAGCGTTAAGGGTCATGGGAAGGGCAACACAGGGTGTCAGGCTTATCAACCTCAGGGAAAATGATATTATAGCTTCTGTTGCGTGTGTACTTGTAAATGAGGATGATGAGGACCCTGATCAAAACTATGCTGAAGAAAAGAATTTAAATGCTGAGGAAAATGGCAAAGAATTTGATGTTTAATAAGTAATATTATAAATTTGAAAAAAAAATTTCGGACAAATAAATTAAAATTATAATCATGAAAAAGTTTTTACTGCTCATAGCAGCCATAAGTATTTCATTTGGAGCTATGTCCCAGAAGGGAAAGGTCAGAACAGCGCAGGCCTTCATTGATCAGGGAATTCTCGACAAGGCAAAAGAGGCTATCGATGAGGCTGTTGTTAACGAAAAATCAAAAGACTGGCCCGATACTTATTTTACAAAAGGGAAGCTCTGCCAGGCAACATTTGAATCAGACAATCCCAAATTCAAGGCCTTTTATCCCGATCCTCTGCAGGAGGCATATGCTTCTTATGAAAAAGCGATGGAACTTGATCCAAAAGGTAGTATAAAGAAGAGAATAATCACAAATATGATCTATAATTCTCTGGCTATCAACCTGTATGCACAGGGCAGCTCAAGGTTTGATTCAGAGGATTATGCAGGTGCCCTAAAGTCATTCGAGACTCAGATTGCCATTACCGAAAGCGATAAGTATGCAGGTGCCGTCGACACTGGAATGTACTATAATGCAGGACTTGCCGCCATAAACTCCGGACAGTATACTGAAGCTATAAAGTATTTCCAGAAATGCGCAGATATGCAGTATCAGGACGTTACTCCGTATTTCCAGATATATTTAAGCTATCTCGAACTGGGGGATACAACCAAAGCCGAATCTGTCCTTACCGGCTTGAGCAGTAAATTCCCTGATAATAAAGAAGTTATCCTTAATTTAATAGATCTTTATATAAAAAGCGGTAAAAATGAGGAGGCGCTGAAATATATCAATGTAGCGAAAGAAACCGATCCTGATAATTCAACTCTCTATTTCGCAGCAGGAATAATCTATCTCAATACTGCCGAGGCTACCAAGGAGATGGATATGTACGACAAAGCCATTTCTGAACTCACGAAATCAGTTGAACTTAAGTCAGACCTGTTTGATACAGAATACGGACTGGGAGCTGCGTATATAAATAAGGCATCGGAAATGTTCCTGAAAGCCAATGAGATAATGGATGTGAAGGAATACAGTACTGCCATAGACAAGGCAAATGAAGTTTATGCAAAAGCTCTACCGTACATGGAAAAAGCACATGAACTTAAACCGGATGATATATATGCAATGAGAAGCCTCCAGGAACTATATTACCGGCTTAAGCAGAAAGATCCGGCATTAGCTCCAAAATATGATGCAATCAAGGCAAGACTTGACTCTCTCGAAAATCGATAGACAATAATTAAAGCCAATATATTATGAGAGGTGATTCTGTGAATTGCCTCTTTTTTTAGCCACCTGGTGGAATAGGTGAGAGGAATATCCGCTTTTCTTTATATTTTTCCTATTTATATTCTATTTGACATAATATTAATTATAGGCAAAAAGCAATATGTCCTCACTTAAACAGAAATTTGTGCAATAGCTTGCTATTCAACATAAAATCAGATATGAGCCGTCAGGATCATATCGGTCCCGATTTTAAGTTGAGCCAATTTCTTCTCCCTATAGTTGTAATATTATTCTTGGCAAACCGATAAAAAGTAAATAAATCCATACCCTGCTCCTAATGCAGTTAAAATACAGATCTACTCACTTTTATAATCAAAATGCTGTAGTGAATTGCTTTCAGTTTGTATCTTTGAAAAATTAAGTACAAATACAGGTCATTATTCTTCCAATAGATCATAAAATATCTGGTTCTGTTGTCTGATTATCATATTTATTCTAACATTGCACAAAGGTAATCCAGATGTAAATACCATAAATATAGCTAGTTAAGATATATAAAGAGAATTAAATATCCATTTTGCAAAAACTCAGGTTAAAAAATATCATAAATATGTCAGATAAACAGATATTATTAAACCCGGTACAGAAATTCATTAAAGCAGAAAGTTTCAGTGGAATCCTGTTATTTTTTGTAACAATCGTGGCACTCATTTTCTCTAACTCAAATCTCAACAGTTCATTCGAATCTATCTGGCAATACAAGATTGGCATACAATCAGAGAGCTTCTCATTGGTAAAGCCGCTCATTCTATGGATAAATGATGGACTAATGGCGATATTCTTTTTCCTGATCGGTCTGGAGATAAAACGTGAAATACTGCTTGGTGAACTTAATTCGGTAAAGAAAGCAAGCCTTCCTGTTTTTGCTGCAGTTGGAGGAATGTTGATTCCAATTGCAATTTTTTTAATATTAAATAATAACAGTCAGACAGCTAACGGATGGGGAATTCCCATGGCTACTGATATTGCCTTTACTTTAGCCATTTTGAAGCTTCTTGGAAGCAAAGTACCTCTTAGTCTGAAGATATTCCTGACTGCCTTTGCCATTATTGATGATATTGGTGCGGTAACGGTAATAGCTATATTCTACAGTGGCAATATTGAATGGAACCTGTTACTTACTGCCTTTGTTATGCTGACGGTGCTATATATTCTTTCTTACCTTAAAATTCACAGCAAATTCATATTACTTATATTCGGGATAACGATCTGGGTGCTTTTTCTCAAGTCAGGGATACATCCTACTATTTCAGGTATACTGCTTGCTTTTGCGGTTCCTATTAGACAGAAAATTGATGAGTTTACCTTTG
>CAYQBZ010000173.1:0-7216 GCA_964415855.1 uncultured Rikenellaceae bacterium | reverse complement strand
CCCGATGAATCGATCCCATTACCAGGGAACTATAAGAAATACCATCCTTTTGTATTTGACGATATGCAGGTGCGAGATGAAAACCTGGCACCATGGCCCCGGTCCCCTGAAATAATCCGGGCTTCCCTTGCCGATTACTATGCTCTTATCAGTCACCTCGATAAAAGAGTGGGGGATATAATTGAAATCCTGAAAAAAAATGGTCTTTATGACAATACTATTATAATATATGCAGCAGATAATGGTCTGGCAATAGGCAGCCATGGCTTGCTGGGGAAGCAGGATCTTTACGAGCACAGCATGAAGGTACCGCTGATCATCTCAGGACCAGGCATCCCGCAAAACTCGACCTCTGATGCACTGGTATACCTGTACGACCTGTACCCAACCATTGCAGACCTGTGCGGACTGCCTCAACCTGATGGTGTTGACGGGACGAGTATAACTCCTGTTTTAATGGGCAAAGCAGATCAAGTCCGTTCCTCACTGTTCACTGTTTACAGGAATACTGTGAGAGCGGTCCGCGATAAGGAATGGAAGTTGATCCGCTACCCTGAGAGGCATTATACACAACTTTTCAACCTGAAGGATGATCCACTGGAGTTAAATAATCTTGCAGGACATCCTGAATGGCAGTCCAAAGTGGATGAGATGATGAACCTGGTAAAAGAGTGGCAAAAGATGACCGGCGACACAGCAGTGCTTACCTCAAAATCAAAATTACCAATGGAGTACGATCCTTCACTCTTTAAGCAAAAACCAGATCAGTGGCAGCCGGAGTATACGCTGAAAAAGTATTTCTTTAATTGACTTCAGGTCTATGAAAACGTACACAGATGATAGCCAATATTAAGATTAAAGTAATTACTGCCAGGCCGGGTACAATTTGTATAGTTTTTCTTTTACTTGGCTGTGCATTATCGGCAGGCTGCAAAAACAGCAACCGGCAAAGCAAAGAAAGTACCAGCGAGGCAATCGGGCAGGTCAGTACTCCCAAGCCTGTTCCGGAAATTTCTATTCATGAGGCAGCCTTAAACGGACTGCAGAATGAAGTAACGGACCTGCTCTCATCAGGATTAGATGTAGATACAACTGATCCTGAGGGGCGTACGGCTCTTATGTATGCCGCTTTTAACGGGCATACCGAAATCATCAGGAGACTGCTTGAAAAGGGTGCCCTGGTAAATAAGACTGATCTTTACGGCCGTACAGCTCTGATGATGGCTTCATCGGGTCCTTTCCCTGAAACGGTTAAGTTGCTTCTGGATCATTATGCAGATCCTGATATTGCAGACAAAGAGGAGCATTTTACGGCTATCATGTATGCTTCTGCCGAGGGTCATCTCGAAGTGGTACGATTATTACTTGCTTATAAGGCTGATCCCACTCTGAAAGATATAGATGGTGATAACGCTCTTACCTTCGCTGCAAATAATGATCATCCTTATGTAGTGGAGCTGCTGAAGTCGGTAATGAATTAGCGATTCATTTGAATATTAAACATAAGCCTGATGAATAAACTGTCAACTGTGGTAATGTGCTCGCTTGGAGGGGGATTGCTTCTCAATGCCTGCAAGACGGGTGAAAAGAAGGAAATAAGTCGTCCCAATATTTTAATTGCAATAAGCGATGATCAGTCTTTTGCACATACAAGTTTCGCCGGATGTGAGTTCGTAAATACACCTGGTTTTGACAGAGTGGCAAAGAACGGTGTTTACTTTACCTGTTGCTTTGCCGGTTCCCCCGGATCAGCTCCCTCGCGTGGTTCATTGGTTACTGGTCGCTATCACTGGCAAAATGAACAGAGCGGACAGCATGCTTCAAGCTGGATGAAAAAATATGTCCCCTTTGTGGATATGCTGAGGGCCGATGGATATCATACCGGGTTTACAGGTAAAGGAGTGGATCCGTTTCAGTATGCCCGCAATGAATCGGATTCGTTGTGGAGGCAGGAAAATGCCGCCGGGGAGAGTTATAATTTCATCCAGTACAGAAAAGACGACCCTTCTGACGAAAGAACAGCTGATGGGATAAGTGCCGTAAACTACTATGCAAATTTCTGCGATTTTATGCAAAAAAGGAAAACAGGACAGCCGTTTTATTTCTGGTACGGTGCACACGAACCTCACAGGGCTTATGAACAGGATTCCTGGAAACGCAATGGTAAAAGCCCTGAAACAGTTGAAGTGCCTGAATTTCTTCCCGATGAGGAGATAATCAGGGGTGATTTGCTGGATTATGCAGTCGAAATTGAATGGTTTAATCTGCATCTCACAAGAATTCTTAATTATCTTGATTCTATTGGTGAACTGGATAATACAATAGTGATAGTTACCGGCGACAATGGCATGCCTTTTCCCGGCGCCAAAGCCAACTGTTTTGAGTATGGGGCTCATGTTCCTCTTGCTGTCAGCTACCCGAAAGGATTCCCGGCAGGTCGTTTAGTTGACGATCCGGTGAGTTTTGTGGATTTTGCACCCACCATCCTGGAAATGACAGGTATTAAATCAACCGGTATGTTACCAATGTCAGGAAAGAGCATCGTTAAAATACTGGAATCCAACAAATCCGGGACCGTTGATGCGACAAAGAAATATATTTACTCAGGAAGGGAACGACATTCTTCATCACGATGGAACAACCTGGGTTATCCGCAGCGGGCAATCCGAAGCAGTGATTATCTATTTATCTGGAATGCCAAACCGGAACGATGGCCTGCCGGTGCCCCTCAGGCCATAAAAACGGGAACTGATGAATTATTACCGATGTTCGGAATGGATGAAAAAGGTAATTTTCATTCAGAATGGGCCTATACCGATATTGATGCCAGTCCCACAAAATCGTATATGGTTGAAAATCACGCTAATGCAAGAATTGAATCCTTCTTTAACCATGCCGTGGAAAGGAGGCCTGAATATGAACTGTATGATATTAAAAAGGATCCCGGTTGCTTAAATAATCTGACAGGTGATCCGGCTTACACCGGTATAGAGAAAGAATTAAAAGCCGCTTTATTTGATGAGCTTACTGTTTCAGGAGATCCGCGTGTGATTGGTCCTGAAAAAGAGATTTTCGATACATATATTCGCTATAGCCCGATCAGGTATTTTCCAAAACCAGATTGGGCCGATTAATAAAACTCAGAGCATTACTTAAAAATAAATTGACTATCGGTAATGAGTAATAAAGTTATTAATTTCTATCGTTCATACCTCCTTCCTAAACCTTCCCCCCCCCACGGGGGAAGAAACTGAAAATCAAGCTTTTCTCTCTTGGAGGAAACGGGAAAGGGGGCATTAGAAAGAAAATGAAAGTAATTGATTATTCGCACCATGATACTTAATTTATTTTATTATCTTTTACATATCATTAATTAATATCGGATGCTATGAAATTTAAAACTATAGAAACCTATACTGCTCTGGGTTTTGTAATGGCCTCAGGAATAACAACAGGTTGTAAACCAAAAGTTCCTGATGAACTGCCAAATATTCTGTGGATAGTAAGTGAAGATAACAGTGCTTATTTTACAGGCTGTTATGGTAACCCGTTTGCAACAACACCTAATATCGATAAACTTGCAGGGCAGGGCTTTTTGTATACCCATGCTTTCTGTACGAATGCCGTGTCAGCTCCTTCAAGAAATACAATCATAACAGGAGCATATTCAAGTTCGAATGGCAATGAGAACATGAGAAGTTATTATCCGAAATCAGCTGAGGTTCATACCTACCCGGAATACTTACGCAAAGCCGGTTACTATTGTACCAACAATTCCAAAACCGATTATAACAGCGACAGCATAATTCCCGGCGAGATATGGGATGAAAGCAGCAATAAGGCACATTATAAGAACAGACCTGAAGGCAAACCTTTTTTTGCCGTTTTCAATATTGGCACCAGTCATGAGAGCAGTATTCATACACAGGTACCAACTGAAAAATTACGACATGATCCTGAAAAGGTGATTTTACCTCCTTACCATCCCAATACTCCTGAAATGAGGCATGACTGGGCTCAGTATTACGATAAAATTGAAGACATGGATTCGGAGGTGGGAGCTTTGCTGAAAGAACTTGATGAAAGCGGTGAAGCTGATAACACTATCGTAATGTACTATGGCGACAATGGAGGCATACTGGCCCGAAGTAAGAGATTCGTCTATGAGACAGGTACGCGGATACCGTTTGTTATACGGATACCTGAAAAGTATAAGTATCTCTTCCCGGCAGGAAAACCGGGACAAAAAGTGGACCGGCTGGTCAATTTTGTCGATCTTGCCCCTACATTATTAAGCATAGCCGGTGTTCCTGTCCCTGAATATATGCAGGGTAATGCATTCCTGGGCACTCAAAAAACCTCAGACCCGGAATATACTTATATGTCCCGTCAGCGAATGGATGAGCATTATGACCTTGTGCGTGCCGTAAGAGATAAAGAGTACCGTTATATCAGGAATTATATGCCCTTCCGTATCACCATGCAACATGTTAATTATCTGTTTCTGGCCCCCTCTGCTCAATCGTGGGAGAATGCCTTTAAGGAAGGGAGGACCAATGAGGTGCAAAGCAGGTACTTCCTCCCAAAACCAGTCGAAGAACTCTATGATTCAGAAAATGATCCCTGGGAGATAAACAACCTTGCAGATGATCCTGAATATTCCGGCATATTATTGAGAATGCGTAAAGCAGAAACGGACTGGATGAGAAAAATACGCGATGTGGGACTGATCCCGGAAACAGAATATGCACAATTAGCAGGAGACAAACCCATGTATGACTATATGCGATCAGCAGAATGCCCCTTTGATGAGCTTATGGAAGCGTCGGACCTTGCAACATTGGGAGGCAAAAGCGACTTGCCCGCTTTTGTTCAGTATTTAAAAAATGAAAACAGCGCCATCCGTTACTGGGGGGCAACAGGACTGCTAATACTTAAAAATGAAGCAGGACAAGCAATCCCGGATCTTAAAGAGGCATTAACTGACAGATCAGGAGCCGTTGCAACCTTAGCAGCTGAAGCACTCTACGGGTTGGGAGAGAAGGAACCGGCTCTGGAAACATATATTCGCATATTGCAGGATACGGTAAACTATGACCTGACTGACCAGACATTCGCTTTGAACAGTATTGATGCCATAAATGAAAACAGTCCTGAAATTGTAGGAGCTGTTCAACAATTATTCAAAGAACTGGGATCATCTGCAGAAGGACGTGCGAGCTACTCTTTGAGGATAACACAATGGTTATTAGAGAAATGGGGAATAGAATGACCTTAAGGTACACCGGTATTCTAGTAATACTGATATTGGCGTCCTGTGGATGTGCAAACAACTCAAAAATAACTGAGCATGATGGTGAGGATCTTTTTAGCGGTTTTGCCAATCCTCCCATGGAAGCCCGTCCCTTTGTACGCTGGTGGTGGAATGGGAATAATATCTCGGCAGAAGAGATAAGGAGGGAGCTTGATATTTTACATTCAGCGGGCATGGGTGGTATCGAGATAAATCCCATCGCCATGCCTCCGGAAGCTGTTGATATTGGTGCCGTGCCTGTGCAATGGCTGAGCCCGGAGTGGAACCGCTTGCTTGTTTCTGCAGCACAGGAGGCGAAAAAAAGAGGTATGATTACAGATCTCATCGTTGGTTCAGGCTGGCCTTTCGGAGGAGAATTCCTGACTGAGGAGGAGATGATCCAACGGATTATAATTAATAAAATTCCATACTCCGGAGGTGATATTATCGATGAAAGTATTGAAAGTCTTATAAATAAAGCTGTTAAGGCACAAAGCCGTCAGGAGGGTGAGCCTGCCAGAAGAAACGAACTTTTTTTCCTCAGGCTGGTCCCGGTAGGGCCATCCGGAACAGATGAAATAACGGACCTTTACGATAAGGTAAAAAATGGTAAATGTATACTGTTCAAGGTAGCACCGGGCGAATATGAGCTTGTTTACGGCATACTTCAAAGAGGACACAGGGATGTGGCAAATGGAGCCCCGGGTGCAGCAGGTCCGGTTATGGATCACTATAGAAGAGATGTAACACTGGCTTACCTGAACAGGCTGAAAAAGATAAGTGAGGATACAGGTATACCGTTAAGCGACCTGTTAAGAGCACTTTTTTGCGATAGCATTGAACTGGCAGGGGCTAACTGGACCGATGGCCTTGAAAATATATTTTACCGGACCTATAACTACAGGCTGGAGCCTTATTATCCATTTGTTTTTTATGATTCTTATACGGGTTACCCCGATGAGGTGTTTGATGCAGCTTTTATGGATAATATTGAGCGTGTACGGTATGACTATAACAGGTTACTGGTAAGCACTTTTCTTAACAACTTCACTCAGGTGTTCCAGGACTTTTGCACGGAGAATGGTCTTAAATGCCGTTACCAGGCATACGGCATCCCTTTCCTGATGGGCATGCTGGAGGGCAATATGATCCCTGATATTCCCGAAAGCAATAACTGGATATATTCAGTTAATATGGAAACTGATGAATGGATATGGAACCAGAATCATGGTTATATGCTCTGGAACCTTTATGCTGCATCGGGTGGTCATCTTGCAGGGAGAAAGATAATAAGCTGCGAAGCGATGACAAATACCAGCGGAGTGTTCAAGACTTCACTTGAAGAAATAAAGAGACACGACGATATGAATTTTATAACAGGCATCAACCATACAATACTGCATGGATTCAATTACTCGCCACCCGAAGCCGGATTTCCCGGCTGGGTGCGATTCGGTGCCTATTTTAATGAACATAACACCTGGTGGCCCTATTTTCCAAAGTGGGTTGAATATAATTCCCGGTTATCTTACATTTTTCAGAATTCCGAACCTGTAAAGGATATTGCTGTCCTGGGACCGGAAGGTGATCTGTGGTCCGATAAGGGATTGACAAGGGTACCTTTTCATATGACACCATGGTATTGCAACAGGCTTTGGGAGCCGCTGAGCCAGGCAGGGAGCTCATGTGATTATGTGAATGAGAGAATTATCAGGGAGGCAGGTAAGGATGGTGGCCGGCTCAGTTATGGCAAAATGTCATACCAGGCTGTGATTCTTGCGGGTGTAAGATCACTGGAACCTGAAACTGCTCTTGCTTTGCAGGAATATGTAAAGAGAGGAGGCAGGCTGGTAATAATAGACAGCATACCATCGAGATCACTTTCTTTGATGAATGCCGCAGAAAATGATAGTATAGTAGAAG
>CAYQBZ010000172.1:0-7230 GCA_964415855.1 uncultured Rikenellaceae bacterium | reverse complement strand
AGCGCCAGCTTACCATGGTTCCATCCTTTTATCAGACAGTAGACACGGGAATTATTTAACTAATAAAACCCGCTCCCTGATTTTCGCATCCACCCTATCTCCTCTTTTTTTTATCCTGCTCATCCATTTATATTTGTTTCATCATTATTTTGCCGTGCCTTTTGCCCTCCTCCATATCAGAATTTAATTTATCTTTGGTTTTTTTTCAGAAATAAGGGGATTTCTGAATGTTTTCTTCCTAACATGTAAAGTGTATAATGAAGACCTATATCCGAAGAAGAGACAAGAATAAGCATCTTGTGGTACTCTATGGCGCATGGGGTACCGATGAGAATGTATTTGCACCTCTCTGTAATGATGAATTTGATTTCATACTCTTTTATAACTATTCCGCCGATGAAGCCCTCGTATTGCCGGAGATGAAGACCTATGAGAAAATAACTTTAATAGGCTGGTCCCTGGGAGTATGGGCGGCAGAATATCTGTCACCAAAAACCGGAATTAAACCTGATGTAACAATTGCAGTCAATGGTACTCCAATACCTGCTGACGATAAGTTTGGCATCCCCCTTAAACTCTTTGAGGCCACGTTACACAATATTACTGAAGGGAACATGGTGAAATTCTATTACAGGATGTTTGGAGACCGGAAGACCTTTGAGGCTAACATCGACCGCATACCACACAGGAGCCTGAAATCGCTGCAGGATGAACTCCGGTGGTTATACAACCGGATCATGGAGCTGAAGGAACCGGGTTTCAGGTGGGATTATGCAGTTACCAGTGAAAATGACCGTGTTTTCCCTGCAAAAAATCTAGTTGCCTACTGGCGGAAAGAAATATCGACAAAGCATACTATAGTAGCTCTGCCACATTACTTTTTTCACAATTGGGATTCCTTCACTGGTTTTATTGATTTCGTTGAAAACCGGCAGATATAAGATACCTGTTAAAGAAAGACAATGGAAGACTCAAAGATCTTTGATCAATATATTTGCATTTGATTTTGCGATCAAACGGTCAAATTTTTCCAGCATGCCAATGATCTTATTATAGTCCCTGTTTTTGATTTCCATCCTCTTATCAAATCCTTTCTTGTCAATGCTGGAAAAAACATAGCTTATTGTTAGCCTGTTTATATCAAGTGCCGGCTGATACAGACGCTGTTTCTGCTCATGTTCATGAATGACTGAAACGAGGTTCACGTTGCTGAGATCTTCAAGTATATCCCTGGCGAGTCTGACAGGAATCTTAAGGTGTGCGGCAATCTCCTCCGCACTTATGGGTTTTTCGCCAATTGTAAAATTACGGATTATCATGTGCATTATCAGCAGTAAAAGAGCCCGTTTCTGATAATTACTTATGTTAAGTGCCTCCGACTCATATTCATAACGGGAGACATTCTGGTTGGCAAAAGAGATTTCGGCTCCAAGCAGTACTATAATCCAGCTGCTCTGTAACCAGAGTATAAAAAGAGGCACAGCAGCAAAGCTTCCATATATTGCGCTTAATTTTGTGATGCCGAATTGAAGATCGATATACAACCATTGAATAACCTGAAGTATTGTACCTGAAATAATTCCCGAAATTAAGGCCGGCAGGAATTTGACCTTGGCATTTGGCATTATTATAAATAAAACGGTTAGTGTGAACCATGTCAGGATATATGGCGCAAATTTTACAAGGAAGCTTATTATTGGTTTGAAAAAATCAAGTATCGGAGCTCTTGACATATAATCGGCAAGATCAGTACTTATAAATACCGTTATGCTGCTCGAAAGAATAATAAAGACAGGAGCAATAAGCATTATGGTAAGATAGTCGGTAAATTTCCGGTACCATGGTCTTGAAGATCTTATCTGCCATATATGATTGAATGAACTCTCAATATGATTTAGCAGCGACATTACCGACCAGAACAGTATAATCATTCCTACACCTGCAATATAGCCTCCCCTGGTGTCCTCTATGGCATTCCTTGCATTTTTCAGCAACCAGTTAAGAACCTCCTGTTGCGACTGGAAATTACTGTTATCAGTAATCAGTTGTTCCAGGTTCTGATCAAGGTTGAAACCTTTTGCAATTGCAAAGGCAATGGCAGCAACCGGTATTACCGAGAGAAGTGAATAGAATGTAAGCGCTGAAGCACGAAGCTGAACATTGTCAGTATAAAAACCTCTGGCAGCCAGCACAATGATCCTTAACTGCCTGAAAAGAAATGTTTTACCTCTTGATAGCTCATACAGAGGAGTGTGCCAGATCGCCTCATTTAAACGCTTTATCTGTTTAATTGACCAGGAAACAGGACTTTCCATAATATTATATCATTTAATATCAACCAGGTATAAGTAAAATGTGCTCGCTGGATCAAATATACGAAATAGCTCAATGGCTTTCTGCACGTACTAAAAATATTTACTATTTTCACCCGGGAAATTATCTCTGCCATGAAAATTAAGATCCTGGAATTTGTAGAGGGAGCTGTAAGGGCCCGCGGGTTAACTGTCATTATTGACGTTTTCAGGGCATTTTCAGTTGCATGTTATGTATTTGATGCCGGAGCGGACCGGCTTGTTGCAACTTCTGATCCTCAGGATGCAATACAACTTAGGTTACAGTATAAAAATTCTGTTCTGGTAGGTGAAAGAGAAGAGAAAAAGATCCCGGGGTTTGATTTTGGCAATTCGCCTACTGAAATTATTAAAGCGGACTTATGCGGCAAGACAGTGATACATACAACCACAGCAGGGACGAATGGTCTTGTCAATGCTGTGAATGCAGATACTGTAATAACCGGTAGTTTTGTAAATGCTACTGCCGTAATTGAATACATCAGGGCAGTAAAACCTGAACAAGTAACACTTGTCGCAATGGGCTACAGAGCCGAAATATCTGCAGAGGAGGATTTGCTTTGTGCAGAGATGATAGCGGCAGGACTGCAAAACAAGGACCGTCATTTTGATAAGCGTATATCAGAATTAAGGAACAGTTCAGGGAAACGTTTCTTCAATCCCGCAAACCTTGACTTTTCACCTCCGACAGATTTCTTCCTCTGCACCATGACGGGTAAGTTTAATTTCATATTAAAAGCAGTGAGGAGGCAGGATGGTAACATTGATCTTATGAAACATGAGCTATGAAGAAGACACAATGGGAGATCAAAAGAAAAATCCTGTATTGCGAATGGATATTCAATAATTGATATTGCCTACCATTCGCACCTGCATTTTTCACATTAAAGAGAATGATTATGGTTTACTGGTAAGAAAGTTCTTCCTCCTGTGGATCTCCCTGAAAGTACAAAACATGCATATCTTATAAAAAGCGAACAATTTTAGTGATACCTTGCTGGAATCAAGTCTTATCTCCATCCTCTCCCGGAAAAGTATGAAGATCTTGGCAAGGATCCTTGTGAGCCTGAAGAACTTTATTGTATTATACAAACTTATAAGCCGAACAATTTGTGCAAAGGTCCTTCTGTCCGTTACCTTATCATAAAGAATGCTCAGGTTTTCAATACTGAGTTTTGTCTTATTAAGGAATTCCTTATTCGACTCAAGACCTTCATGAACAAGTCCGTTATCTATATGAAGTATCTCAATGTTTGCTTTTTTGAGCTGGTATCCCAGGAGTGTATCTTCGTGCCCATACTGCTTCAGCTCTTCATCAAACCTTATCTTGGAAAAAACAGATTTATCAATTAGAACATTAAATGTAGAAAAACCTGCATGAGGTTTTTTATTTCTTTCTGAAGCCCTTCGCTGCTCCCTCATCCTTCCGTATTTCCACCTGAGAAGTAAATCGGGATCTCCGGGAGAGCCAAGATTGTAAAGTATGCCACCACATATCACACGGGCTTCCTTCATAGCAGGAAGCCATCTGGCAATGTATGCCTCAGCTGTACCGGGCAGCATAGCATCAGCATCGATAAAAAGCAGAAAATCACCCTCTGCTTCAAGCGCCAGCCTGTTTCTTATAGCTGCTCTTCCGATATTTTTCTCTGAGTGAATGACCCTTACTCCTTCACCTTCGAGAGCAAGATATTTATCCCTGTACTCAGGCGATGAGCCGTCACTTCCGATAAGTATTTCATGAAAATCCGGTACATTTCCAAGAGCGCCTTTCATACTGTGCACCAGAGCAACAATATCGTAATCGCAAACAGGAATTAGCAAAGAAATATTCATTTTTTTGCCTTAATTGATCTTCCAAAAGTACAACATATTTTCGTAATATTTGCAGAACATACTTTGGCAGAGAAATTGCTATAGCTAATTTTGCACCAGTCAACATCAACATAACATCCATATGAGAAGAATTATTTTTGCTGCACTTTTTTCATTAGTATATTACCATTCCTTCAGCCAGGTAAAAAGTGGTTATGATATCGATCTTACGATCCGTGGTCTCGGAGATTCGACAATTTTTCTTGCCTATCATCTTGGTGACAAACAGTATATATGGGACACGGTAAAGCTTGACCGCGGAGGGCATGCAAGATTGACAGGTACCGAGCAACTTCCTCAGGGAATCTATATGATTGTTCTCCCAGGACGCACTTACTTTGAAATGTTAATATCAAAAGATCAGTCCTTCAGTCTGACCTGTTCTTTTAGCGACTATTTTAATACACTCAGGTTCTCAGGATCAGATGAAAATTCGGCTTTCCTTGATTACCAGAAGAAATGGATGGTAATGCAACAGCAGGCTTCAGCTATTGCCAGGAGATTGCAGAACAACAAGCAGAACGCCGATTCAGTCAGTATTTTGACAAACGAGCAGAAGCTTCAGGAAAACAGGATGAAAGCATATCTTAAAGATGTTGCCAGCTCAAACGATGACAATCTGCTCTCAGCACTTGTGAAAGCCCTGTTACCGCTTGAGACTCCGCAATTTTCAATTCCTCCCGGTGTAAAGAATCCCGACTCGGTCAGATGGGTAAGAAACTACATGTATAATAAGGATCATTTTTTTGATAATATTGATCTTGCTGATGAAAGACTGATAAGGACACCGATCTTGCAGGCCAGGCTTAATACATTCTTTACAAATGTCGTACTGCAGTCAGCCGATTCAATTAACAAAGAGATAGACAGGATATATAAAATGTGCAGCGGGAATTACCAGGTATTCCAGTTTGTTTCAGTTTTCCTCTTCAACCATTTCAGGGAAAGTGAAATAATGGGACATGATGCTGTTGTTGTTAAGCTGGCTGATGACATATACCTGTCGGGAAAAGCAGACTGGGTATCGCAGGAATTCAAGGATGATTTGAAGAAGCAGGTTGACCTTATACGGCCAAACCTGATAGGCAAAACAGCTCAAAATCTTGTAATGGATTCATATAAAGGGATCTTCGTATCACTTTATGATATCGAAAAGGATTTTACCATCCTCTACTTCTGGGAGCCGGACTGCAGCCATTGCCTTGAAGCGACTCCAAAACTCAAGGATTACTATGCGAAAGCAAAGAACCAGGGAATTGAGGTATTTGCAGTATGTACAACTGCAGATAAGGAAAAATGGTCAAAATATATCGAGGATAACAGGCTTACATGGATAAACGGATGGGATCCTGAGAGAGCTTCACATTTCGATTATTATTATAATGTCCAGTCTACTCCAATGATTTATATTCTTGATAAAAATAAGAAGATAATTGCAAAAAAGATATCAGTAGAGAACATTGGCCCTTTTATTGATAATTACAGGAAATATGTCAGATAGATGTAGCCACTACCTTGATCAGGTATCTTACAAGCTCATATACCGAGCCGAATTCCTTTGAAGAGTCTCTGAATGAAAGAACCCATCCAGTATTTGATTGAACAGTAATATACGGGTCTGTTTTCATTTCCGACAAGGAAAATCCCACCCTCATGACTGCTTTCTCTGTCCATCTTCTCAATTCCTCATCTCCTTCTATATGGATCGTCCCTGAATTCCCAGTTGTGAAGGTATATATACCATGTTCCGGATCAAAATTACCCGGCGGGGAATCGAAGAGATGATCAAAGGACCCGCTTATTATCAAATCCTCGGGAGCTCCTTCCACTAACATGTCATTTATTATGAGCCATATTTTATCAGACCGGCTGATGGCAAGATGAAGATCGTGAGTTGAGAAGATAATGGTCTTGTCATTCTTTCGTGAAAAAACATGTAACAAATTCATTATTTGATATTTACCTCTGACATCGAGAAAGGCAGTAGGCTCATCCATGAGCATTATGCCTGTATCCTGGGCCAATATCCTTGCGATCATTGCCCTCTGGCGTTCGCCATCGGAAAGTTCAGATACAGGCCTTCGTGAAAGATCTGTCAGTCCGGTATTCCCGATGGCATCCATTATAACACCATCATCGTGCCTGCTTATCCTGCCAATCCAGTTGGTATGAGGGAACCTTCCAAGGGCAACCAGTTCATATACGCTCATGTTACTAACTTTAACAATCTCAGTAGAGACATATCCTATTTCCTGTGCAAGCTCCTTCCTTGAAAGATCACTGATATTCCTTCTTCTGACATATATATTACCCCCAAGCAGAGGATGGATGCCTGTAAGTGTCTTAAGAAGTGTGCTTTTACCAATGCCATTCCGGCCAATAACTGCAACAAGCTCACCTTTACAGGCGCTGGCACTAAGAGGAGGAAGAAGCCGGCGCCCTGACTTTCCTGTCGCAAATCCTATTTCAACAGAATCGAGAGTTAATACTTCTGTTTGATTTTGTCCCATCAGAACAGGTTTGAATATTTACGGTTACGAAAGATCACCCATATCACCACCGGTATCCCTATAAGTGATGTTACGGCATTAACCGGAAGCACACTTTCCGATCCGGGCAGTTGTGAAATAATATCACTGGCTATCATAATAATTGCACCTGCGATCATCGTTCCCGGAATAAGAATCTTATGATCGGAAGTCCTGAAAATGATGCGGGCAATGTGTGGAACCGCTATTCCTATGAAACCAATCGGACCGCAAAAGGCACTGACACTGCCAGCAAGAATACAGGTACAGGTGAAGATAAGTATCCGTGAAAACCTGACATTCAGTCCCATACTTCCGGCATAGTCTTCTCCCAAAAGCAATGCATTAAGTGTCTTAACCGAGATCATACTGAGAATTACCCCGGAGGTGACAGTGAACATCAGAACATTCAGCTGCCCTGAAGTAAGATTGCCAAGGCTTCCCATTGTCCAGATTACATAGGCCTTAAGTAATGA
>CAYQBZ010000171.1:0-7236 GCA_964415855.1 uncultured Rikenellaceae bacterium | reverse complement strand
GTTTTGAATGTCAATATGACGTAGGGAAGGAAGCCCCTCAGTTTAAGGTCATTGAATGAGTGCGCGACAAAGCTGTCAAGGCCAATACCGGCAACATTAAGGCAAAGGTTATCATTGATTTCGATCACATCGATGTTCAGGCTCTCAGATTTTTTAATATCAGAAAGGAGTGACTTAAGGTTTAGTTTAAATCCGAATTCTTTTGCAAAACCATTTCCTGAACCCAGCGGCAAAACTCCCAGTATTTTATTACTGCCTACCAGTTCAGTAGCCACTGTATGTACCGTACCGTCACCTCCTGCAGCCACGAATACGCTGTAATTGTTCAGATTCTCTTTGATCAGTGTTTCGGAATGATCGATAGATAACGATTTCAGGCAGGTGAGGTAACTCTTTTTCCGATCCAGGTCCTTTGACACTATGAAGTTAACCGGTGGTACACCTGAGCTTGGATTCAGGATAAACAGCGCTTTATTATAATCATCTGTAACCGGCATTTTCATGCTCAAATTTACAGAAGATTTTATTCAATGCAGAATAAAAATCAGATTAGATGTTTCATGAGGAATATAAAGTATGTCAGGAAATGCTGAAACACTCTCTCAGTCCAGGAACGGGTAGTAAATCCCTCTGTCGGGTATCAGAGTTTCCTTTATGGTTCGTGGGCTCACCCAGCGGATAAGGTTGAGGTGGCTTCCGGCCTTATCGTTTGTACCTGAGGCCCGCGATCCTCCGAATGGCTGCTGGCCTACCATGGCACCTGTAGGTTTGTCGTTGATATAGAAATTCCCGGCAGCATATCTCAGTGTCCTGCACGCTTTGATCATGGCATATTTATCATTGCTGAAGATAGATCCGGTTAGTCCGTATGGTGATGTTTCATCGCAAAGCTGCAGTGTTTCGTCATACTTGTCGTCGTCATAAATGAAAATTGTCATTACCGGTCCGAAGATCTCCTCTTCCATGGTAAAAAAATGAGGATTTTCAGTTACAATAATTGTAGGTTCAATGAAGTAACCCTTCGATTTGTCACCATTACCGCCTGATATTATTCTGGCCTCTTTGGATGATTTTGCTTTATTTATGTACGACATTATTTTATCAAATGCAGCTTCATCGATAACAGCATTGAATGAATTATTGATGTCCAGAACATCTCCGGCAATAATTTCAGAGATCATCTGAAGCATCTCTTGCCTGGTTTCTTCCCATAATGAAACAGGTATATATGCTCTTGAGGCAGCTGAACATTTCTGACCCTGGTATTCAAATGCACCCCTGACAATTGCTGTTGCCAGCTCAGTGGCATTTGCAGATTTATGAGCGAAAATAAAATCCTTGCCCCCTGTCTCTCCCACTATTTTTGGATACGATTTATAATTCTGCAGGTTATCGGAGACCTGTTTCCAGAGAGTGTTGAAAGTGGCATTTGATCCTGTAAAATGTATACCAGCCAGTTCTTTATGCTTAAGGACGACACTACTTATAAGTGATCCTGCTCCGGGAACAAAATTAATTACTCCCGGAGGCGTTCCTGCTTCGGCCATTATCTTCATCAGGTAATAATTGGAAAGGAGGGAGCTTGTTGCCGGTTTCCATACAGTGGTATTTCCCATCAGAGCAACACTTGCATTCAGGTTTGAGGCAATTGATGTGAAATTAAAAGGAGTTACAGTATATACAAAGCCTTCCAGAGGGCGATATTCCAGCCTGTTAATATTTGTGCTTTCAGATACCGGCTGTTCCCTGTAGATGAGAGAGGCAAAATAGGTATTAAACCTGAGATAGTCAATAACTTCACAGGCTGCATCTATTTCTGCCTGGTAGATGTTCTTACTTTGCCCCAGCATAGTGGCTGCATTTATAAGGTAGCGATATTTCCGTGAGACAAGCTCAGCGGCCTTTGCCATTATTGATCCTCTTTCCATCCAGGATAAGGTCATCCAGTCATTTTTGGCTTCCAGGGCGGAGTTAATTGCCCGGGTAACCTCCTTTTCAGTAGCCATATGATAAGTTGCAAGAATATGACCGTGGTCCGAAGGCTTAACAACCTTTCCTGTTTTCCCGGTCCGTATTTCTTTCCCTCCTATAATCAGTGGGATATCTACGATTTTATTGCTTTGCCTTTTAAGCTCAGCTTCAAGTAACAGACGCTCAGGACTTCCTTTTTTATATAAAAGTACCGGCTCATTCTTTGGTTCCCTGAAATTGTATATTGCATTATTCATTTTTAATTCCTCTCAGCTGAATATTAAACATACCCATCTTGAATATGTTCAAATAACCGGTCGGCAGATTAAATATTCCTGATTGAACCAGAAGAGAGTAAGAAAAGGTTTTAAGCGTTCAGTCGGGCCGTCTTTGCAAAACCGAGGGGATAATATAATCAGCTGCGATATTCAGTGCGGTTCTTTCCTGGAGATCTGCCTGATCCCAGTCTACATCAGGGTCCGACGTAATTACAACTATCATATCCAGTTCCGAAAAGACAAGTATATACTGGCCACCATGGCCGAGTGCAAAGAATGATTCAGACCCGTTAACCTTACCGAGCCACCAGCCATATCCATATCCGCTCTCCTTAAGATCTCCCCATACACCGAAGTTTGTGGTATACTTTGTCAATGATTCCTGTATCCAGCTCTCAGGCACAATCTGAACCTCATTATAAGCCCCGTTGTTTTTATAGAGCAGTCCGAACTTAGCCATATCACGAGTGTTGAACTGCATCCCGTTCCCTCCGAAGTAGTAGCCCTGCGGATCCTGTTCCCAGCTCAGCAGGTTAATATTCAACATATTAAACAGGTAATCTTCAGCAATTTTCTTTGCAGACATTCCACTGGCCTTAGTAATGATAGCAGAAATAAGATGTGTCTCAAAAGTGTTATACCTGAACAGGGCACCCGGATCAGATAAAAGAGGAAGTTCAATAGTAGATTTTATCCAGTTATCACTTCCATAGATATAGAAATAGTTATTGTGTTCAGTATCGATACCGGCCCTCATTGTGATGAGATTTTTAATTGTGATATCATATTTCCGGGGATCAATACCCTCATAAACATATTCGGAGAACCAGGGCATTATCTTCTGGTTCAAACTGTCGATAAATCCTTCCCGTAAAGCAATTCCTGTTATTGCTGAGAGGAAACTTTTCGATACTGACATTATCCTGTTCGGCGATGAATGGTCATGGCCATTATAGTATTTCTCGGCCACCAGGTAACCATTCTTTACAATCAGCATGCTATTGATGAAATGCAACCCCTCTGCTCTCATAAAAGCCTCTTCCATCTTCTGTACGGAAGCTCCCTGGCTTTCAGGATCGGAGATGATCCATCCATCATTCAGTTCCTGCGGGATAAAAGTGTAAAGTGGGTCGTTTCCTTTCCGGCAACTATTTATAATAACGACTATGCCAATCAGACAAAAAAGTAGCTTAAACCTGTATATACGGCATTTATTCATTATCAGAATATAAAATAATTTTCCCTGATTATCAGTCAGCTATTTGTCTCCTCATTTAAGGGCATATTTGACCTCCCAAGGTCGAACATTGTAAGGTGCTTTTCGCCAAATGATCGTATGGCATAGGCAAAGAACAGTCCGGATAAAATATCGATGCTGTAATGTCCATGAGCTAAAAACAAAGAAACTATTGAAATAAGAAGGCACACAAGGATCAGCATTTTATAGCCTCTGTCCTTAACCAGAAGATATAGCAGGAACACATTCCCTGCATGCCCGGACGGGTAAACTCCAAGTTCATATTTTGAAAATCCTTTGAAAATAGGATCTGATCCGGCAAACATGGGAGGATTTCCAAAGGGGGTCAGTACAATAAAGATGCCCCTCAATATGTAAAAAAGGCCTATCATGATCAGGAAAAAAGGTAACCTGTTCATGTCATGTTTATGGACAACATATATCATTACCAGGAATATGGGAATCAGGCTGAATATATCGTAAATAAGCGAAACGTCGATAACAGGAAGATGATCAAGAATTAAATCCGACAGCATTGGCAGAGTTTTTCCTTCACTCATATAATTGTGAAGATAGGTCTGGGATGCAATATTCAATCCGATCCCGACCAGGACAGATACAAATCCTATGTAGAGATACCTGCTTCTAATTAAGGTAAGCAGCGATTTAGGGTGGTTTGTCGGCATTAACTGTGGATTGAGAGTGCCTGCTGATTTGTATGTCATTTACACTAAGATTTGAATCAGTTATATTAATTACAGCTAAAGCGACATCCCGTCATATAGCTTTATTATCTCTTCCCTGTGCTCCTCAGGTGCTTCGATATGACCCCAGCCCGAATGAGCCTGCCATAATCCGTCGTAGGCTGAGTCATGGTATGTACGTATCAGATGTGGAATATTCTTTTCATTCAGTAATTCATCGAGAAGCATTGCTTCGATCTGGTTATTAAATACCAGTATTTTAACCGCGTCACTCATCTTTCTGTTTTATGATACAAAAATAGTCTAAATCAATTTAATCAACGGGACAAAAGTCATACTAAGAAAAACAGGATTAAGCAGGTCACTTTCTGCTTCGTCCGGCCCTTACATTGAAAGAAGAAGACATTAAAGTCTCGGGATCGTTCTCGGAACGGACCGTCAGTATTATTTTTGCAGATTTTGAAGCACCATCCTCACAGGACACATAAACCGGTATATCTTCGGATTCTCCCGTCTTTAAAGCTGAAAGACTGTTTGGAAGCCAGGCGTGCCAGTCGGCACCTTCTGCAGTTACCGTCATCCGGATAATATCAAAATTAATATTATCTGAAACGTCTGAGCTATGAAGGGTTGATTGTGCTTCTGTTCCGGTACCTGCATTTGTCACCCTGAAGGAACAATAATCACCTTTGTTTTCCATACGATGTTTCGAAGGAGCTTTAACTGCAAGGTCATGTTTTTGGTCTCCTGATCCGTCGAGTGATCTTACTCCGATCTTATAAGAAAGTATTCCCTGCTCATTCCGTATGATATCGATGATATAGAAATGTAACCTGTTATACGGATCTTCCCATTCATACAGGCTGCCTGAATTGTTCCCGGCGTGGAAGAGGGCATCATTTAACTGGCGATAATCTGCTATTGTCCTCATCACCGGTTTCCCGTCAGGTCTTATATAGTCTACCATATTAATATCTTCAGGATGAGCATCAATCACCCAGTTGAAACAATTGAATCCGTTAGGTCCTCCGTTCCGGCTCTCTCTATCTTTATTCTTTGCAATGAGGACTCCGTTGTCGGGGCAAAATGAATCATAACCAATTCGCTGTACTACTTCCAGTGAGTAGAAATCGTAGTTTGGGATACCGGGCGATAAAGGGTTCACTGCGGGATCATCCGGAGGAGTCCTGTCATGAGGTTCGTCACCGTCGAGCCTGACTATCACCCCGGCATATGTTCCCTGACCAGGTTCAACAGCCCTTGCGGTAATAGTGGCCACAACGGGCCCGGTCTCAGTCAGCCCTTCACGGCTTATGGTTAAAACCTGATCTTCAGGGAGGAATCCGTTTATTATCCTGTTCCTTAGCATTAGTCCGGCAGGCATTGCAGCTCCCATGTTAGCGGGAACGACCCAACGCATGTGTGGTCCCCCGGGTCCGTTAAATGAACCACGGTCCATCATGTCCCATGGTCCGGAACCCACACGCCTGTATGGCTGAACATACGGATTGTTGTTATTATCCCCGATGTCAAAAGCATAATGGCCGAGCTCATGTGTAATCGTACCTGAGTTTTCTCCCTGCCTGATAGAAGACAGTCCCCATTGCATCTGTCCTGCCTTCCACGATGTCCATGGGACATACCGTGTTGGGATCCAACGGGGTTTGGTGGAATCCGGATTACCCCATCCAGGAGAAATATCATCTTTCGATAAGAACTTCATTTCCCCGAATTCCTGCCAGACTCCTGTTTCGTCATAACCGGCATAAACACGGAGTATGGCATCATACTGCTTCCTGATATCTCCTTTATCAGCGATCCACAGAGCATCGACATCCCTTTCCATCCTGCTGCTCGCCCTTGAGCCGTCAGGTGTGGAATTATTCTGATTGTATTCGCTCAGCCCGTATTCCCACAGGTTTTTTGGCATGAGGTAAGGGCCAAAAGGCTCCAGAGTCGTTATCCCAAACTTCCCTCTTGACTGTTCCATCCAGTATCCGTTGATTGTTTGTCCATGATTTACAATAGACGGATGCAGCCAGAATCCGGAATAAAACTCTGGGACATCTTCCCTTTTTACAGGAGGGATCTGGGGATTTCCAAAAAGATCCGATTTTTCCGCCTGAGTTATAACAAAGGGCTGGTCGGGAAAATCAATAGCAACCAGGGCCATCCTGAATTTACGCTCAGGTACGAGTGAAGGATCAGCCCAGTTTTTACCGGGGATTGGATGGTAGTCATCCCACGTCATATCATCCTGATCCTGGACAACCTGAGGATCAATTGGTTTCGGAGATAATAGCTTTTCTGTTTTATCCGGTTCCCGGGACATAGCTTTATCCTGTGACCATATATGCATAAAAGATAATAACAGAACGAGGATAACAGATAACCTTTTCATAGATAAATTCTTTAATTCTCTTACGAAATAAAGAATTTATTTTCTATTATCAATAAGAGCGCAATTATTGAGCAGCACATCGAGGAGAAAACCTGAACATTCACCACGGAGAGTAACAACATTTCCAACTATCAGCGCGGCCGGATCAGTAACTGCAGGAAATGTACAGATGACGGATGAAAAGTCACTTGCAGTCTCAAGAGATATACTCATAACATTATTCTCAGCAGGTGTTACAGATGTAATTTTACCGGTAATCTCAAGGATCTTATTTATGTATTTCGCTGATGCTGCTGTTTCATCATCTTCAAATTCTTTCTGGAGACCGGAGGCTGTCATAACAAAATCAGGTTTTGCCGTGGTCATATCTGTATGTTTCAGGTTATACATATACAGAGCCGCGAGAATGGCAGCAATAGCGACAAACGAGACAAAAAACAATGCTACTTTAACATAAGTTTTCATAAATCAAATGTAGAAATATTAATTATTTGCAGGAATGTATTCATCAAACAGTATTGTAAAGAAGGATTCATTTACTTTGTCTACAAAGCAGTATAATTCATTCTAACAGTTACCTCCATGCTTTTTGCAATCTTTTCCCTTACAATTCCGGGTATATTTATCTTATATTCTTCCGGGTCG
>CAYQBZ010000170.1:0-7267 GCA_964415855.1 uncultured Rikenellaceae bacterium | reverse complement strand
AAGGTATTTTCTGTTCTTGATGGCCTTGATTACAGCGTATCATACAACAGGCAGGATATCGGAATCCTTCATGGGTTTGGTTTTATGTATTATGGATGGGCTGAATTTGAGTTTAACAATGGGATATCAATAAATGCCGACCTGATATTTAAATGGTCGAGGTATGACAGGATAATGGAGAAAGCTCCGGCTTTCAGGCTGGAATTCTGGGAAACAAATAATTTTATGGAGATACCGGT
Organism: uncultured Rikenellaceae bacterium; assembly: GCA_964415855.1. Classification (GTDB taxonomy): domain Bacteria; phylum Bacteroidota; class Bacteroidia; order Bacteroidales; family VadinHA17; genus LD21. Next base: position 7,028 of record CAYQBZ010000170.1, on the reverse strand, counting down.
ATATGTAAAGAAATATTTCAGGTCCGAAAAAAACCTTCTTCCCTATATTACCTGGGGAGTTGGATGGCTACATATGACAAGCGCCACCGGCAATGCCACCATTTCATATACGGAAGATGATGTAATAACCGGTAAGAATGCTGATTTCAATGCCGCAATGTATAATATCGACATGCTGGAGATGAGAAACAGGAATATCTTTGAATTGATAGTTGGTACAGGAATCGGCTACAAGATCAAAAACCTTCGGCTTTTTCTGGATACAAGGTATTACGGAAGTCTTGGCAGTTTTACCAATCCGGATAAACGTTTAGCTGATCCGGAACTGATAAACGACTATTTTTATATTGATAATTCAGTGAAGATTAACCAGTTTGAAATTGGGGCCTCAGTATCCTATACCCTGTTCAACTCGGTAAAAAGAAACAGGTAGTACCTACCCTCACACACCTTTATGCCGTCGTACCGCTGCACTGTAATACCTTATGTCCCCTCATACCGCTTAATACCCGGCCGCCTGTCCGTCTTTCCTCGACTCTGATGCCCCATACCACACTTTGTTCTTATCATCCCACATAATAGCCTGGTACCCGCCATATCCTCCGAGGTCCCATTGAACAGTGTGCCCCATGTTAATTAGCTTCTGTATCACTTCCCAGCGAAAGCCGTTTTCCAAAAGCAGGATGCCTCCGTCAGTCATATGCTGGCCTGTGGGTTCCGATGAACCTATATGGTGTATCCTGGGAGCGTCACCGGCTTCCTGAAGGTTCATTTTAAAATCGATCAGGTTGACTACAATCTGAACATGACCCTGTGGTTGCATATCACCTCCCATAACGCCGAAACTTATCCATGGTTTCCCGCTTTTGGTGATAAAGGCCGGGATAATAGTATGAAATGGTCTTTTGCCCGGGGCATAGACATTTGCATGTCCCTCTTCAAGAGTGAACATCTCGCCGCGGTCCTGCAGCACAAATCCAAGTCCTGTGGGACACATACCTGAACCCATACCCCGGTAATTACTCTGGATAAGGGAAACCATGTTTCCAAACTTATCAGCCACAGTGAGATAGACTGTGTTACCGGCTTCGATCTTACCCGGATCATATATCATGGCTGCCCTGGTGCGGTCTATTAGTTTACGTCTCTCTGCAGCATATTTTTTTGATATGAGCTGGGTAACCGGAGTTGCACTGAATACAGGATCGGCATAATATTTTGCACGGTCCTCAAAAGCGAGCTTCTTAGTTTCTGTGAAAACATGGATATAATCAGCAGAACCAAATCCCATCGCTGCTATGTCAAATCCCTCCAATATATTAAGCATTTGCAGCGCGGCGATCCCCTGACCGTTAGGTGGCAGTTCCCATACCTCATAACCACGGTATGTTGTACTCACGGGGTCCACCCACTCCGAATGGTGACGCGACATATCATCAAAGGTGAGAAATCCCCCCTGCTTCTTCATAAAATCAGCTATGTCCCGTGCTATGCTTCCTCTGTAAAATTCGTTTCTTCCTCCTTTTACAATCTTTTCGAGGGTATTTGCAAGCAGAGGATTTTTAAAGACCTCGCCCTTCCCAGGAGCCTTGCCCCCAGGCATATATACCTCCCTGATATTTGGATATTCATCCAGAAGTGCTGTTCCTGAAGCAAGATAATATGCTATTACCTCAGTAACCGGAAATCCTTCCCTCGCATATGTTATTGCAGGCTGGAGGATATCCCTGACAGGGAGTTTCCCAAACATCTCATGCATCTCAAACCATCCGTCCACACAGCCAGGAACAGATACAGGCAAAGGTCCGTATGGCGGAATGAATTCATAACCATTTGCTTTAAAAAATTCAAGTCTAAGCGATCTGGGCGATCTTCCACTGGCGTTAAGACCATATAATTTGCCTCTTTCTGCACTCCAGATAATTGCGAAAAGATCTCCCCCGATCCCTGCTCCGGTAGGTTCTACTACTCCAAGGACCGCATCAGCGGCTATTGCTGCATCAATTGCATTTCCACCCTTTTTCAGCACGTCGAGAGCAGCCTGAGTTGCAAGGGGCTGACTGGTGGCAGCCATACCGTTACGTGCGATTACTTCCGAGCGGGTAGTAAAATCATGACCTGTGATCCTGTCCTGTGCAAATGTAATCAGGGGGGTGATAAGCATATACGTTATGAAAGCATATCTTTTCATCTCAACTATATTTTAAATACAAAGGTATACAACAGGAGGGACTATTTTGACATTGCTTTTGCTTTTAATTCACGGGGCATCTTTTCAATAGCATATCTGAGAGATGTTCGTGGCATAGTTGCTTTGTTACGCATCACATAATCAAATACTTCTATTAGGTATGGCTTACTGGCGGATTTTAACATCCATCCATATCCCTTCTGTACCATGTCGTCTTTATCGGAATGAAGAATATCCGCAATTTCAAAAATATGTTCAAGGAATTTACCTTTACGAGCAGGTACAATAAGCGATACCGCTGAAGCTCTCTTTACCCACCTGTTTGCTGATCTCGCCCATATCTTCAGTTCTGATATGAATGAAGGGTACATTTCCAGAAAAGTGCCAACGGTATGATTGCAAAACGTGTCGCATGCTGCCCAGTTAGTGATATAATCTGATACCCATTTCTCGAAAATCTTAAAATCAGCCGGTTCATAGCTTTTTCTTACATTATATGACCACATGCACGCAATACCTGCTTCTTCGAGGTAGCCCTGTTTCCATAAACCTTCACAGAGAGAAAAGATATGATACTTGCTTTTATCAGGAATGCTTTTGTAATATTCCCTGCTGATTCTAGCTAGCTCAGCTGACTTAAGGCCATGAAGCTTCACTTCCTCTTTAAAATATTTCTCGCCCTGCTTCTTTGTTCGTTCATCTGCATGACTTATAAGTTCTTCCCTTATATCAATGATTATCTTATCCATATTAGACGGATTTATTTAAAATACAGTATCTAAAGATATAACCATATTTTTTAGTTATTTGCCGGTCTTTTATAAAATCTTTACATACCTGACATCAATTGCATCAGCATTTTTAATAAATTAGTGTCCAAATGTCAAAATCAAAGACCATGAAACCCACATGACTGACAAAAATCACAAACACTAACGAAATGTAATTTTCAATCATGTGCGGTTCCATCATACCTTTAAACTCAAAATTATATTATGATGAAACCTTCAGCTAAACTATTTATTTTATTGTATATGTTGGTAATAAGCTTAAGTGCGTGCAAAAATTCTGTCCGGACCGATATGGAAAGAGCAGGTGATTTCAACTATTTTGTTGACCAGTTTGAGGATATCCGGGTGTTGAGATATGAAGTGCCGGGATTCGAATCGCTTTCACTTCAGCAGAAGAAGTACATCTACTACCTTAGTGAGGCAGCGCTTGCGGGAAGGGATATACTGTGGGACCAGAATTTCAAATACAATCTGAAAATCAGAAAGACCATTGAAGCTATTATTGACAGTTATACGGGCGACAAAGATGAAACCCAATACAAGGAATTCATTGTGTATGCAAAAAGAGTGTTTTTTGCGAATGGAATTCATCATCATTATTCAGGCGATAAATTTATCCCCGGTTTTTCAGAATCGTATTTTACAACTCTTGTTAAAAGCACACCGCAGGAAAAACTTCCCCTTTCTGAAGGAGAAGATGTTGAAGGTTTTATCTCTGGGATTTTACCTGTTATCTTCGATCCCGATCTATATGCCCGTAAGGTTGAGCAAAGGGCAGGAGCAGATATGGTTGCAGAATCTGCCTCAAATTTCTATGAAGGTGTAACTCAGAAAGAGGTTGAGAGTTTCTATGCCGGGAAGATCGTTAAGAACGACCCGCATCCAGTCTCAGCCGGACTCAATTCAAAAGTGGTAAAAAGAAACGGTAAACTGGTTGAAGAGGTATATAAATCAGGAGGGAAATACGGTTCAGCAATTGATAAAATTATTGAGTGGCTCGAAAAAGCTATGGATGTAGCTGAAACAGATATTCAGAAAAACGAACTGGGACTGCTTATTGCATACTATAAGTCAGGTGATCTGAAAATATGGGATGATTATAATGTTGCCTGGGCTAAGAATACAAGCCAGATGGTTGATTACATTAATGGCTTCATTGAGACCTATGAGGATCCTCTTGGAATGAAAGCGACATGGGAAGCCATAGTCGACTATACAGATCTTGAAGCAACGAAACGTACCGCAATAATTACTGCGAATGCTCAATGGTTCGAGGACAATTCACCTGTTCAGCAGCAATATAAGAAGGAAAAGGTAACAGGAGTTGCTGCAAAAGTCATAAATATTGCGATGCTTGGAGGTGATTGCTACCCTGCATCACCACTGGGAATTAACCTGCCGAATGCTGACTGGATAAGAAAAGAAGTGGGTTCCAAGTCAGTCACCCTGGCAAATATTACAACAGCCTACGATGTCTCTTCACAGGGTAACGGATTTCTCGAGGAATTTGCTGCAGACCAGCAGGAAGTTGACAGGGTAAAGAAATATGGTACGATAACAAGTGCTCTTCATACTGATCTTCATGAATGTGTAGGACACGCCAGTGGTAAGCTTGCTGAAGGCACCAATCCAAATGCTCTGAAAAATTATTACTCGCCGCTGGAGGAAGCACGAGCCGATCTTTTTGCTCTTTATTACCTGAGGGATAAGAAGATGACAGAACTCGGACTGCTTCCTGATGAAGAAGCTTCAAAAGCAGCCTTCGATTCTTATTTACGTAACGGACTGTTGACGCAGATTGTAAGGATTAAGCCGGGAAGGGACATCGAAGAGGCCCATATGCGTAACAGATCTGCAATATCTCACTGGGTATATGAAAAAGGGAAAGACGATAATGTTGTGGAATTCCTTAAACGTGACGGGAAAACGTATGTTAAGATTAATGATTATGACAAGCTCAGGAATCTTTTCGGGGAACTCCTGAAAGAGATCCAGCGAATCAAGTCGGAGGGTGATTTTGAAGCTGGTAAGAAATTAATTGAAGACTATGGTGTCAGGGTTGATCCGGATCTGCATGCTGAAATCCTGGCGCGATATGAAAAGCTTAATCTTGCCCCATATACAGGATTCATTAATCCCATGCTCACACCGGTTCTCAACACTGGAAATGAGATAAGTGATGTAAAAGTTGAATATGTAGATGATTATCTCTCGCAGATGATGTACTATGGCAGGAATTATTCGTTTTTGCCTGTCAATAATTAATTTAGCTGTGGCATTTTCATGAAAGCAATTTATTACGAGCCCTAACACGAATTCTATGCAAAAAAAGAATATACTGTTTATCCTTCTGCTATTAACCTGTTCAATGACGTCAGCACAGTTGCCGGAAGCGTTGAAATGGAAGAAATATGAACTGCAGTTCTCCAGCAGTGTTGCTTATGAAGATCCTGTCCAGGAAGTCAGGATCATGGAAATTACCTTTACATCCCCAACAGGTATTGTTAAGACGATTAATTGCTTCTGGGACGGAGGAGATACCTGGAAAGCACGATTTATGCCGGATGAGACAGGTGAATGGAGCTATGTGACACGATGTTCAGATTCAAAGAACAGCGGACTGAATGATCAGAAAGGCTCGTTCTTATGCAGGGAGCTGACTGATAAACGGGATATATTCAGGCATGGGCCCGTCATGAATCCCGAAGGTACATATCATTTAACATATGCTGACGGAACGCCATTTTTTTATATGGCGTGCACTGCATGGAATGGTGCTCTTAAATCTACAGATGATGAATGGGATGAATATCTTCAGCAGCGCGTTAAGAATAACTATACTGCAATCCAGCTGGTGACAACACAGTGGAGAGGATGCGACAAAAGCAGTGAAGGACTCGTGGCCTTTGAAGGATGCGGGCGTATACGTATAAATCCTCAGTTTTTCAGGCTGATTGACAAGAAAATAGACAGGGTAAATGAATTCGGACTTGTCGCAGCTCCTGTTATTCTATGGGCTCTGCAGAATGGAAACGGAAGAGAGCTGAGCCCTGGCTATTACCTTCCTGATGACCAGGCCATTTTGCTCGCAAGATACATTGTTGCAAGGTATGGAGCTAATCATGTAATATGGATTCTTGGTGGTGACGGGATCTATACAGGCAGCTACGAACAGCGATGGAAAACGATCGGCAGAGCAGTTTTTGACGGTAAATATCAGGGTATCGTTGCACAGCACCCCTGTGGCAGATCATGGATAGGTGAAGTATATAAAGATGAGGACTGGCTTGATATTATAGGTTACCAGAGCAGTCACAGCAACGATGCCGGGACAGTAAACTGGATCACAAAGGGACCAATGAGCCGGACCTGGTCACACCTTCCTGCCCGGCCCCTGATTAACCTCGAACCCAACTATGAGGAGATACGCTTCCTGATCACCGACCGCGACGTCAGAAACGCTTGCTACTGGAGTCTGTTCGCTACACCAATTGCCGGCATCACATATGGTGCCAATGGAATATGGCCCTGGCTTCGAAAAGGCGGGAAGATACTGAACCATGCCGATGCCCCCGGCACTTCACCCTGGAACGTGAGCATTAATTTCCCGGGATCCATTCAGATGGGTTACCTGGCACAATTTATAAGGAAATTTGAATGGTGGAACCTTTTCCCGGCACAGGGACTGCTGGTTCAGCAGCCTGGTGATGAGACGTATAACCATTTTGTTTCTGTTGTGAAATCCCTGGATAACAATACTTTAATTGCCTACTTACCAGTGAGGCTTACTGTTGAGATCAGAAAACCGGATGGCAAAGGTAGTTACCGGGCATTATGGTTTGATCCTGTGAACAATACTTACTCAGATGGTAATGTTGCTGACGATGGATTGGTTTTAACAGTTACATCCCCTTCTGACAGTGATATGGTCCTGGTCCTTAAAAAATTACAGTGAAGTTGATTGAATACAGTAAGGACTCTTTAAGCTTAGGATAAGGACGTTGCATGTAACGCCCAACAATGCCTGTTACTTCAGGTTTTTCCAG
>CAYQBZ010000169.1:6104-7272 GCA_964415855.1 uncultured Rikenellaceae bacterium | reverse complement strand
AGACTACTGGTACTAACTACTATAATAAAATTGAATAATACAAAATTCAATATTATGGTACCTGCTATACCTCTGTACCACTCAGTGTAAGTTTTCTCTCCAGGTTACGCAGAGCAGAATGAAGGTTCACGGATGATCGTGATCTAATTTGTTGTCAGATCCTGCTCATTAACATTCCAGCCTGATATTCTTACCAGGGGATTCCTGCCATTCAAAATGTCTTCAGGGCAATCTACTGTTACTATTGTAGCTTCTGAAGGAGCAAGGGTAATATAGTTTCCTGACCAGAAACTCGGTAATATCTCTCCCCCGTCGATTATCAGCTGGGTCCTGACAAAAAAAGCCAGTTTTTCTGAATTATTGCTTATCCGGACTGTCCATCTGCGCCCGCTTTCATTTCCGGTTTCGGCAATAATTTTTGCTTCAACAGACGTTTTAGGCATCTCATTTAAAGATTTATAATCACCGTCCCCTGAAAGCCAATATGCATTATGTGAAATTACTTTCCCGGTATTGGTTTTAAGGTTCAGAATAATAAACTTAACTCCTTTCATTCCATCCAGGACCGAAGATAATGAAGATGATTCCTTCACATCAGATGCAGTCAGGTCTATTCGCTGTTCCTGATGAAACATTGATTTTAAGTCAGGACGAAAGATATCTGCAGTGACTGTAAGATCATTAACCGGTCTGCGTGTCCTGTTAAGAACCATAGTGCTCATATTGCTTAGATTCAGCTGTATATGGACCGGCTCACATGAATTCTGCATGAAATAATAACCTGCATTTGGTTGCAGGAACCAGTCATAAACCTGCCAGACAACACTCGGGAAAGCCGCATTCAGTTTCCAGAGCATCACTCCCCCGATATCATTCAGCTTATGTCCTGCTGCCTCAAATATGCCCTGATATCCGATGGCATTCATAAGCTGCATCTTATTACAGAAGTCTTCCATGCTTCGGGGTTCTCCGTATCTTCTCACCATCTCACTGTAATACTGGTTCCATCTTCCGTTCCCTGTAGCAGCATCATGATATCCCCATGAATTGTTTAAAGGGAAGGGTAAAGTCTTGTCCCATACCAGGTTGGGAATGATTTTTGGTAAAATGTTATAAGGCGGCTGGGAAGGGATACCCGTTTCATCCTTAAAAACCCAGTCACGGCCGG
>CAYQBZ010000169.1:0-6094 GCA_964415855.1 uncultured Rikenellaceae bacterium | reverse complement strand
AATAGCTCTTTTATAATACTCCGCGGGGTCTCTCCAGGTATAGGGTCCTCCGCTGTACACTCCCGAAGGCAGGTTATCCGGCCACGATCCCTTCCAACCTTCCGGAAGCCGTGCAAAGCCCGATGAGCTTGGAATAAAAGGTCTTGTTCCATCAAGGTTTATGACACTTTCGCGCATTGCATCATAAAGCTCTTTTCGTGCATGACCTTCATTTCCGCCTGTCCAGACAATAAGGCTCGGGTGATTTCTTATCCGCAGTATCGTACTGGTAACATTTCTGATGAAGACATCTCCTTCAAGAGGCCAGTCGGGTGATCCTTTAAATTCACCCTGTGTATCACCTGTTATCCAGAAATCTGACCATATCATCATGCCATACCTGTCGGCTGCATCAAAGAACTCATCGCAAGGCGTTACACCACCTCCCCATATCCTCACAAGGTTAATATTTGCACTACGGCATAAATGCATTTCATAATCGTACCTTACTGAATCGCGGTTCAGCATCATGTCAGGAACCCATGCACCGCCAGTCAGATGTACCCTGAAACCGTTTACATAGAAATCGCGACGGTATGTTCCATTTACATCAACAGCTTTTGTGCTTACAGTACGAATGCCAAAAACAAATGAGGTATCATCTGATATCCCTGAACTGCTATCATATTGCAACCTAATACGGTATAGATCAGGTCTCCCATAGCCATTTGGCCACCAGAGAGCCGGATCTGAAATCATTAGTTCTTTCGTGTTTTCTCCTGTCATTTCGATATCCAAAGGCTTACCTGCCTTAACATTAACATTCTTTGAAAACCGGAAGGCTTTCCCTTTGAAATTCTCAGGAGTAACCGTAACAGTAAGCGTCCCCTTCACATCAGCCTGGCTATGGTTCAGCAGTTTCATAATTAATGATAACCTTGCCAATGATGTGTCTGGAAGATGCGGAAGTTCAGTAACAACCTTCGGATCAGATATTGTCACACTTCCTGATGTCCTTAAGTATACAGGTAGCCATATTCCCATGTTACGGTCTCTTACGGGTGGTATCCAGTCCCAGCCTACGGAACATAGCATTGTTACATTCTTACCAATATCTCCTGTGGGACCACCATTGGGATAAAAATCGCCGAGTGCCTTAAGCTGTTCGGAAGAAGGTAACCCCGGATAATCAAGCGGATATATCTTCACTGCAAGAACATTATCCGATCCGGCTTTAATATAAGCGCTTACATTAAAACTATACTGGGCAAACATCCCGGCCATTTGAGTTGAGTCTGCTACCTGATGTCCATTTACCCATACTGCGGCCCGGTAGTTTATTCCTTTGAATATCAGCTGAAAATGACGGTCCTTATCCTCAGCAGGGACCTTAAAAGCAGTCCTGTACCAGTAGGGCTTCTTCCATGGATTGGGATCGTTCGGCAGATGGCTGTACTGTTCAAGATTATATTGTTTGTTAAATTCGTCGGAAGCATCAGGTATAAGCATATTATTTAATCCGGAATATGGATCGGGATATACCTTGTTCTCTACTAACCCGGTAAGTACAGTTGAAGGAACGGATACAGGAAACCAGTAAACCTTCGAGTGATAATCAACTGAAGATATTTCTGCCCCGGAGGATGATACAAGCGATGACGACTGTAAATCAAAATTCCCAAGCTTAACCTGTTTTACTGTCCCGGACTGAGAGCTTGCCGGGACCGAAAGTACAAGGGTAACAATAAGCAGGTAGTTAATCTTGATGTTCATAATAATAGTCTTTAAAAATGAATCGTAATAATTAACAAGGGAACAACATTGCGTGCTTTGGCATTTAAATATTAACAGGGAATGTCGGCTCCTTACTTCCGATACCTAAAGACAAATCGTCAATGTGCTCTTTCTTATAAAAGATGTTCCCTGTCATCAGAATAATAATAGTAATGAGTATTACCATTGTTACAACCTCCTCACTAATCACAGAGATTCTTGAAGCAAGCGGGACACTCAGGAATAAAAGAATAGTGATCAGCCCGCGAGGGAAGAAAAAAAGTAAAGGTACGAGGGGCAATCTTAATATAAACCTTAGATATATCATGCGCAGAAAGAAAATAACTCCGGTTATGGAAACTGCTGTAACTATCGTATGCCAATCTAAAAGACCTTCAATTTTTGTATAGTAACCAAACATAATAAAAAAGAAGGATCTGACCAGGAATGTCAGCTCTGTCAGTATAGTCTTAAAAGAATCAAGGTCTTCACTGAATTCATCAAAATCAAAGATTTTATTTGCAACAGTATTATGAAGTAACTGATTATTTGACATCACCAGACCGAAAACAAGCACCAGCAATAAAGCAGGAAGGTGCACCAGCTTTGCCAGCATATATACCAGCACTACGGATGTCATTATGATTACATAGTGTACATGGTACTTAACCTTATGTAATAAAATAGCAAGTATTGATGAGGTTATGATTGCAATTATCAGTGTAAAAAAAATGCTTGTGCCAAAATTCAAAACACCTTTTCCAATGGAGCTCTGATTTAAAAGAATAAAATCGAAAAGGATGATCCCAAAAATATCAGAAAAAGAGCTTTCATATACAACAAACTCCTTTTCATAGACATGCAGATGAACCGCAGAAGGTATTGCAACTGAACTACTTATTATTCCAAGAGGAATGCCGTTAAGAAGAGAATCGCGTAAAGAAAAATCAAAGAGTTCCACCATAACATACGAGAAGGCAGCAGTGAATGCTGCGAACAAAATAAAAGCCGAGGATATAGATTTCACAATAAGTCCCTTCTTGTTTCTTTCAAGTTTAAGATCGAGACTGGCTTCCATTATTATCATAATAAGACCTAAGGTACCAATAACCGGAAGAATAGGTTGAATATTAGGTACTTCAAGATTTGTGGATTTCCCAATATATTGGATCCCAATACCCAATCCAATTAATAGAATAACACTGGGTATCTTTGAATACTTGCTGGTTATTGCAAAAACATATGATATTATAACGAGGATGCATAAAAACAGGATAATGTAGTTTGTCATGGTGATAGGTATTACAATTATCTGTCCTGAAAGCTGACAACAGCCGCCTGATCTTCAGATGGTTCGGATGATACTTTGCTACTTCTGCCGGTAATCGCAATATAGCGTTTTTATTGAAATCACAGAATTTTTACATGCTCTATATTTATTTTTAAATCCGACCAATTCAATTGTTAAAAAGTGTAATTTTGAAAAGTTAATTAAATCCCATTTTAAATATGGCTTCAGCAGTTGAAAACAAGGGATTTGGCACAGCACCCGTATTCTTTACAGCTATATCCACGATCCTGGGAGCAATACTCTTTCTTAGATTCGGATATGCAGTCGGTACACTGGGTTTCTGGGGCGTACTTCTGATAATTATCTTAGGCCATTCGCTCACTATCCCTACGGCGCTTGCTATATCTGAGCTTGCCACAAATAAAAGAGTGGAAGGAGGAGGCGAATATTTTATAATATCCAGGTCATTTGGTCTTAATATTGGAGCCACAATAGGAATAGCATTATTTATGTCGCAGGCGATCAGTGTGGCTTTTTATGTTATAGCTTTCACAGAATCTTTCGAATTCATTTTTGACTATTTTGCCAATCATCTGAATTTTGTTCTGCCAAGGCAGGTCATAAGTATCCCGGTTATGGTCGGTCTGGGTTACCTGATCCTTCAGAAAGGAGCAAACCTTGGAGTAAAGAGTCTCTATGTAATTGTTGGAATACTTTTTATTGCCCTGCTGCTTTTCTTTCTCGGTAAAACTGATTTCGGTGAGATCAACGGGAACAAATTACCAGAAGGAATCCCTCATAACTTCAATGATTTCTTCGTTGTATTTGCCATTGTTTTCCCTGCTTTCACAGGTATGACAGCCGGTGTTGGATTATCAGGTGAGCTAAGAAAACCTTCCCGTTCAATTCCCATTGGTACCACTGTAGCAACTCTTTCAGGCATGATTGTATATGTATTTGTTATCTATAAGCTTGCAATATCGGCCAGCTCTGAAGATATGCTTACTCATCAGCTGATAATGGCCAGGATTGCAATAGGTGGTGCATTTATTATACCGCTTGGTCTGGGAGCATCAACAATGTCATCTGCAATAGGATCCGTGATGGTAGCGCCACGAACACTTCAGGCCCTGGCGATAGATGCTTCATTCCCGTCAGAACGGATTAACAGATGGCTGGCATCCAGCAGAAAGAAGGATAATGAACCTGTTAATGCCTCCCTGGTTACGATAATAATTGCTTTGACATTTGTTACACTGGGTAATGTCAATGCTGTCGCACAGATAATATCCATGTTCTTTATGGTCACTTATGGTTCATTATGCCTTATCTCATTTCTGAACCACTTCGGATCATCTCCTTCATACAGGCCTTCATTCAAATCGAAATGGTACCTCTCTTTTATGGGTTTCCTTATCGCAATATGGGTAATGTTCAAGATAAATTCTGCCTACGCCCTGGGTGCGATAATCATAATGATTGCTTTATATACATTCATTAATTACTACCATAGTCACAGGCACGGACTTGAATCCCTTTTTGCCAATGCCCTCTTCCAGATAAACAGGAATCTGCAGGTATATCTCCAGAAATCAGGGAGCAAAAAGAAGCTAAAGGAATGGAGACCGAGCGCAATATGCATCTCAAAAGATTCATTTGTCCGTACCAGGGCATTTCAGCTACTTAACTGGATATCATACAGATATGGATTCGGTACTTTCCTGCACAGGATTGACGGTTATTATTCAAAAACTACCAGTGAACAGGCCAAGGAAGAACTCGCCAGGCTCATTGAAACATACGACACAACCAATAACCATGTCTATGTCGATACTCTTATCACACCATCATATACAACAGCTATTGTTCAGGCTATACAGGTGCCGGGAATTTCCGGTATGGAAAACAATATGGTGATCTTTGAATATGACAAGGAGAATCCTGACGACCTGAAAGAGATAGTTGAGAATATCGGTTTGATCAGGGCAGGTAACTTTGATGTTTGTCTCCTGGCAAGCAGCCGGAAGGACTTTATCTTTAAAAATGGCATCCATGTCTGGATCAAAAGCACCGAGAGTGAAAATTCCAGCCTTCTTATCCTTTTGAGCTTTATAATTTCCGGACATCCCGACTGGAAAAAAGCCAGCATCAAGATCTTTGAGATGTGCAAACCTGAAGCATATGAGGAAACAAGGAGAGGATTATCTGAACTGGTTCAGACAGGCAGGCTTCCTATCACAGAACAGAATATTGAAATAATCCTCGAGGAACCTGGGATGTCTGAGAAGAAGATAATTAATGAGAAATCATCCGGAGCTGCTCTTACAATGATAGGTCTGAAGCATCAGGGATTAAAGCATTCCTGGGAAAACATTCTTACTGGCTACAATGACCTTGGTACTATCCTCTTTGTAAGCTCACAGTATGAGAAAGACATCAGCTGATAACCCATGACTCCTTTGCTGATATTTTCCTGCTGTGTTAAATATTCAATATCTGCATAATCTCATCCAGCTTCGGTGAAAGAATTATTTCCGTACGTCTGTTTTTTGCCCTGCCTTCAGCGGTTGCATTGTCAGCTTTTGGAAAGAATTCACCTCTTCCAGATGCTGTGAGCCGGGTTGGGGATATTTTATAATCAGTTGATAGTATTCTGACTATTGTGGTTGCCCGTACAACGCTCAAATCCCGGAAGAGCATTTCTCAGGATGCTGTTCAGCCTTTGTGTCACAGAATCTTGTTTTGCAATGATTTGCCTCAATTCATCAAGCGATTTCTCTCTCCTGAAGCAGTTTTTCCTTTATATCCAATTCATCAGATTTTGCTTTTAAAGCTTTACTTAATTTATCAGTCTGAGACAGGTTCTCATTTATCATATTGTCATACTTGACTTGTAATGATTTATTATTTGCAGTCAGTTCATTATACTTAGTGGTTAGATCATTGAATTTATTTGTAAGATCGCCAAGACTATTCTTAAGTTGTGTGTTGTCTTTTTCTTTCGCTGCAAGATTTGCACATAACCTGTCTCTTTCACTAACCACCGTTTTT
>CAYQBZ010000168.1:0-7273 GCA_964415855.1 uncultured Rikenellaceae bacterium | reverse complement strand
GCTGACACTAGTCCCTGAAACTAGCGCGTCTACCAATTTCGCCATCTGGGCAATTCAGTATAGAGGGTGCAAAAATAAATAAAAAAATCAAAAATTCTGATTCCCTGATAAAAATAAATAGCAGACAGACATGCGATAAAACAGACAACCTTACGGGTATTTACCTGCTTGAAGGATATAGTTTGATACGGTTAGTTTCCTCGAAATATTTAAAATAATAATACAGCCTGTAATTTATGTCAAGTCCGTAGTCGGTCCGAGGATCATAATCAATATAGGTCTCATATATACGGCCATCCCTACCGGTCATATATCTCATGTTCCATTCAGCAACATACAACCTGTTTCTTTGCTCATAATAACCCTGTGAATAGAATTCTTTTGCAGGTTTTGAGGCAAGCCATGCATCAAACCCAGGATCAAATATTATAAGTTTATAACTGAGACTGTCAACTGTTAAAGTATCGTTCTCCCCATTAAGCCTTCCCATAGCCTTCTGGCTGAATCCTTTAAAATTCAAAACCGCCAGACAGGCAATTATGATAAAAACAGTTTTCTTCATTTTATTTAAGTTTAGTTGAAACTGCTGGTTTATTTATTCAGGTACAAAAAATATACCAATTAAATGTTATATATTAATTAAAAGTATATTTTTGATCCCTGATTCTGAACGCTATGTGTAAACATATAAAAATATCATCCGGATGTGCTAAGCATCTGATAAACAGATCCTGTTGATCTTTAAAATGAAATACTCCGGTATTTAAGATTAAAAGGACCTGCAAGAAGATGCGGGTTTTTTTAATTAAGACTGACAGGATCTGGCAGAATAAATAGTATTTAACTCGGTACAGACTTATATTTAATGAAGCTCGATATATAAATAGCAAGAATCAGGATAAAAGGAGAATATTTATGAAAATAATGAAATTCGGAGGAACATCAGTAGGAAATCCTGAAAGGATGAAGGCGCTGATCCCTTTAATTAATGATGGTGGAAAGAAGATTGTGGTCTTGTCTGCCATGGCAGGTACCACAAATTCACTGGTCGAAATTACCAGCATGCTATACGCAGACAAAAATGATGATGCTTCTGCAATTAATGAGGAGCTGAGATCAAAATATCATAGCGTTGTGGATGACTTGTATGCAACTGATCGCTTCAGGAAATCCGGGCATGAACTGATAGATTCCCATTTCGACCATATAAGGACTTTCACACTGAGAGTTTTCACCAAGCTTCAGGAGAAAGCTATCCTTGCACAGGGTGAGCTTATTTGCACCTCATTGTTTCATATGCTATTGCAGGAAAAAAATATAAAATCGACACTTCTGCCGGCACTCAACTTTATGCGCATTGACAAGGATGGAGAGCCTGACTCCTATTATATCGGAGAAAATATCCACAGGGAGCTGGCCGGCCATACTTCTGAGGATATCATTATCACACAGGGTTTTATCTGCCGTAACGCTTATGGTGAGGTTGACAACCTGAAACGTGGAGGAAGCGATTTCACAGCATCAATAATAGGAGCTGCGGTTGATGCCTCTGAGATTCAGATCTGGACTGACATAAACGGGTTTCGTAACAACGATCCAAGGTATGTTGAAAACACCTCTGTTATCCGTGAATTATCTTTTGATGAGGCAGCTGAACTGGCATATTTCGGAGCCAAGATACTTCATCCCGCCAGTGTAAATCCGGCCCGTCTGAAAAACATACCCGTCAGATTAAAGAATACAATGGATCCGGGAGATGAAGGTACACTTATTACTTCAGTATCAGGTCTCCAGGACTATAAGGCTGTTGCAGCAAAAGACGGCATTTCGGTTATAAGGATAAGATCAGCCAGAATGTTAATGGCATATGGTTTCCTTCGTAAGGTCTTTGAGATATTCGAAGCCTATAAAACTCCTATAGATATGATCACAACATCTGAAATATCAGTGTCTCTCACGATAGATAATCCACAGTATATCAACGAAATAGCTAAAAATCTTAAAGAGCTTGGCCGCGTTGAGATTGAAGAAAACCAGTCTATCATATGTGTTGTCGGAGATTTTCGTCCGGAACGGACAGGATCAGCCCCTGAGATATTTGAAGCATTAGACACCATACCGCTGAAAATGATATCATACGGTGGCAGTCCTATCAGCCTGTCTCTTCTTATTAATACAACTGACAAAATTGAGGCTTTGAAACTTCTGAGTAAACATCTTTTTAATTAGAAAAATGATCACTAAAGAAACCATACAGAAATTCAGGGACCTGGCTACTCCTTTTTATTACTACGATCTTGATGTTCTCAGGGCTACTCTTGAAGTTGTTAAAAAGGAATCTGAACATTCAGGTTATGCAGTTCACTATGCTGTAAAGGCCAATGCTAATCCCAGGATCCTGAAAATTATCTCATCCTACGGATTCGGTGCCGATTGTGTCAGCTGGAATGAGATAGAAGTTGCCATTGCAGCGGGCTTCAGCGCATCTGAGATAGTATTTGCCGGTGTTGGTAAAACTGACAGGGACATTGAGGCAGCTCTTGATGCGGATATCCTGTGTTTCAACTGTGAGTCGGTACCGGAAATTGAAGTGATAAATCAGCTGGCACTTAAGAAAGGGAAAGAAGCCAGGATAGCTTTAAGGATCAATCCATATATCGATGCCCATACGCATAAATATATCACAACAGGTATAGAGGAGAGTAAATTTGGTATTAACACATGGGAACTTGATGATGTGATTAAGAGACTATCATCTATGAATAATATCAGGTTGATCGGAATACACTTTCATGTTGGTTCACAGATATCAAGGATGTCGGTCTTCAGGAGCCTCTGTACGCGTATCAATGAACTGCAGGCCTGGTTTACCACACATGGCATTAATCCGGAGATCATAAATGTCGGCGGGGGACTTGGTGTTGATTACGAATATCCTGACAAAACTCCTCGTTTCCAGGAATATTTTTCGTTGCTGAATGAGTTCATTGACCTGCTTCCCGGACAGGAACTGCATCTTGAACCAGGCCGTTCAATAACGGCTCAGTGCGGAAGCCTTATCTCAAAGGTACTGTTTATAAAAAATGGCAGCAACACCATATTCGCAATTATCGATGCGGGGATGACGGATCTTATACGTCCTGCCCTCTACCAGGCTCATCATAAGATTGAAAATCTGACTTCCGCCGGTGAGATATACAGGTATGATGTTGTAGGGCCCGTGTGCGAATCGGCAGATACTTTTGCCAAATATATTGAACTCCCTGAAACAAAACGCGGCGATATAATCGCTATAAGGTCAGCCGGTGCTTATGGTGAAGTTATGGCATCACGTTATAACATGAGAGATCTGCCGGGATCGGTTTTTTCCGATGACCTTTAGTTTATCAGGATCTGTCTGATTCTTAGCTGTT
Source organism: uncultured Rikenellaceae bacterium (assembly GCA_964415855.1). Taxonomy (GTDB): domain Bacteria; phylum Bacteroidota; class Bacteroidia; order Bacteroidales; family VadinHA17; genus LD21. Next base: position 3,860 of record CAYQBZ010000168.1, on the reverse strand, counting down.
GTGCCCTTGTGCCTATTTCTCCGGTGTATTCTGCCTTATCTTACTATGTTTTATGCTATAGAAGAAGTAGATACAGAAACCAATGGCCATCCATATTATAAGTCGTAACCAGGTATCGAGAGGTAAAGAAGCCATCTGAAGAAAACAGATCCCTGCCCCAAGAATTGGCACCAGCGGAACCCAGGGAGTCTTAAACGGACGCTCAATATCAGGCTTCGACTTTCGTAATACCAGAACACTCAGGCAGACAATTATAAAAGCCAGTAATGTGCCTATCGAAACTAATTCTCCCAGGATGCTTATCGGGAGTATCCCGGCAATAACCATTGCAACGCTTCCGGTAATGATTGTACTTACATAAGGAGTTTTGAATTTCGGATGAACCTTTGAAAAGAGAGGTGGCAGCAACCCATCTTTTGACATTGAATAAAATATCCTGGGCTGGCCAAGCATCATGACAAGAATTACCGAGCTTAAACCCGCTATGGCAGCTATCTTTACAATAGGCCTGAGCCAGAACATTCCCCGGCCCATCGCATCCACACCAACAGCAACAGGATCAGCAACATTTAATGCAGTATAGCTTACTATCCCGGTGAGTACTATTGCAACCAGGATGTACAGTACTGTGGATATGCCAAGCGATCCCATTATTCCAACCGGCATATCCTTCTGCGGATTCTTTGCCTCCTGGGCAGCCGTCGACACGGCATCAAAACCTATATAGGCGAAGAATATCACTCCGGCGCCCCTGAGTATCCCGCTGATGCCAAATTTACCGAACTCATGACTGTAGGCACGCAACCATCCCCATAATGACCCATATTCCGAAACAGGAGTTGTCTCAACTTTATTTGGTGGGATGAAAGGATGCCAGTTCGCTATCTTAACAAACATAAAGCCAATGGCTATAAATAAAATTATCACCGACACTTTGGTAATAACCATTATGTTGTTGAAGTTGGCAGATTCCTTTATCCCTATCACCAGAAGGGTCGTAAGCAGTGCTACGATAAACATCGCCGGCAGGTTTAACACACATGTGACATGAGCCAGTGTATCAACCTGTATCCCGGATGATGCAAGGGTCTGAGCAAAAGCGTCATTGAGTGGTTTCCATCCCATATCAGGGACATTGACAAGGACACTCCCTACAGCTCCGGTAAACTGTGGTGGCACAATTATGTTGAGGTCTTTCAGGAAACTTACCACGTAGCCCGACCAGCCCACAGCAACTGTAGAAGCAGCAAAGAGGTATTCCAGTATGAGGTCCCAGCCGATGATCCAGGCTAAGAACTCGCCAAGGGTTGCATAAGAATATGTGTATGCACTGCCAGCGATGGGTATCATTGAGGCAAATTCAGCATAGCATAATCCTGCAAAGCCGCAGGCAAGTCCTGAAATGATAAATGATAAGACGATACCGGGTCCGGCATACTGGGCAGCTGCCTGACCGGTCAGGACAAAGATCCCTGCTCCGATAATGGCGCCGATCCCCAATGTTGTGAGGTTCAATCCGGTAAGAGTTCTCTTAAGACCATCTGTTTCCTTCGATTCACTAAATAACTGGGGAAGTGGTTTTGTGATGAATAACCGATTTTTTGACATGTAGATTATTTGAATGGTTGGGAAAAATCATAATTTATACAAACGTAACTTTTTTTAGTAAATAATCTAATTATCTGCAGATGTAATACGGCATGTTAATATGAAAATTTCATTTGGTAATCCCGGATATTTAAATGTATTTTTGAATCCATAACCAAAATCGGTAGATATGCGAAAGTTACTGCTCCTCGTTTTTTCCGTAATACTAATCTCCTGCTCTCCGATAAGAAAATATCAGTCGCTCCCTGAAGTCAGGGCATGGGAAAGTGATATCCATAAATTTGAACAGCTTGACGTTACTGAGACATATCCCGATGATGCCATTTTGTTTGCAGGCAGCTCAAGCATAAGGATGTGGTCCACCCTGGCTCAGGATATGGCTCCTTATAATGTCATTCAGCGGGGTTATGGCGGATCAAAGCTGAGCGATTTTGCGGTCTATGCCGGAAGGATATTTGATCCGCATCCCTGCCAGGCTATTGTTCTTTTTGTTGCCAATGATATTATTGGAGGTGACCAGGATAAGAGTCCGGCTGAAGTAGCCGGGCTATTCAGCAATGTACTTAAGACTATAAGGAAAAAACACCCGGTAACACCTGTCTTCTGGATTGCTGTTACACCAACTGCTTCGAGATGGACAGTTTGGCCCGAGATACAGGAAGCCGGCAAATTGATCAAAAAGATCTGCGACAGCAAAGCAAATACCTATTATATTACAACGGATTATGCTTTTCTTGGAAAAAACGGTCAGCCAACAGACGAACTGTTCAGGGATGACAGGTTACATCTTACAGCCTCAGGCTATGCGATCTGGACAGATATAATAAAGGATGAACTTGATCGCATCCTCAAATAGCGAGTCATAAAAATATCTATTTGATTTTGATGCTCCTTTTGTACAATTCTTCCCATCCGGAAGTATCTCCGTCAGCCTGACGCAGCAACCTGCTTTGAGGTTTTCTTTCCAGTTTTTTGATCACTGCTTTCCGTCCTTCCCTTCCTGAACCCTTTCCATGCTCAACATAATCTACCCATGCTACAAACCTGTTAATATGATTTGGTAAGATTTCCGGAGTACGTATGAATCCGACATCCTCATTTCGTAAAGTATAATTATCGTGATTCTGTTCCCATACATCCACATAATAAACAAAGGGATCAAGACCGGAAAATACCACCAGACCATTTGCATCGGTAAATCCCTGTGCGATCTCGTTAACCGCAGCATCCCAGTCTGTTATCGAGGTAAACAGATAGACACTGGCTCCTCCCACTGTATACTCATCATACCACTCACGAACCTCTATTTCAAGCAGTGTGGGAATCAGGACTTCAAGAGTTAATGAAGCCTGGTCGGTCAACCCGTTTTTTGATGTTACAGTAAGAGTAACCTCAAATGTACCGGTCCCGGTGAAGATATGCACCGGATTCTCTTCAGAAGATCCAAAGCCATCACCGAAATCCCAGTCAAACTGTTTGGCATTGTGAGAGTTATTAGTGAAAAATACCTCATGACCAACCACTGGCTCAATAGTATCGGTATAGAAATCAGCCTCTGGTGTCTTTTCACATGATGTAAGTAATAAGGCAGTAGCCAGACACAGGAAGAATATTTTTTTCATTTTTTTATCTTATTAAGTTCAATTTAACATTTTCAAATTACGTGCCATGATTTGTTTGAAGTCCGAAGAACCCAGGCGAAAGATGAACATAGCTTCGGACTCCTGACTTCCTGCTTCCTTCCACTCAGGACACTCTATGTAACAAAATAATACTTATCTTTGCACACCAATAAAAGAGGTATTAAGAATGATAAAGATAACTTTTCCTGACGGATCTGCAAGAGATTACAAAAAAGGAATAACTAGTCTTGAGATTGCGTTACAGATCAGTCCAAAGCTGGCTAAGGAGGTGTATGCTGCCAGTGTTAACGGGGAAATATGGGATCTTGGCAGACCCATTGACAGGGATGCATCGCTGAAGCTTCATAAATGGGAAGATGAAGAAGCCAGGCATGCCTTCTGGCATTCATCGGCACATCTTATGGCAGAAGCATTGGAGTCATTTTACCCGGGAATCAAGTTCGGCATTGGTCCGGCTATTGAAAATGGTTTTTATTATGATGTTGATCCGGGAAATGATAAAGTGATCACTGATGCTGATCTGCAGAGGATAGAAGATAAGATGAAGGAACTGGCAGCGAGAAATATCTCATTTACAAGGCGGGAGGTAAGTAAAAAAGAGGCTCTCAG
>CAYQBZ010000167.1:0-7307 GCA_964415855.1 uncultured Rikenellaceae bacterium | reverse complement strand
TCAGTTCAGGCTATATAACCAATATTCAAAAGCTATGTACAACCTTGCATACAGGATGCTGAATAACAAGGAGGATGCCGAAGATATGCTACAGGAGGTATTTATTGATTGCTTCATGAACATAGGATCGTTCAGGTTTGAATCGACCTTTGGAGCGTGGCTTAAGAAAATACTGATCAACAAATGCATTAACCACCTCAGGAGGAAGAAGGTGGACCTCACTCTTTGTGACACTCTGTCAGCAGAAGTATATGAAGAAGAGGAGGAGACAACTTATAATACCGGGAAAATATTTAAAGGTATAGAGATGCTGCCCGACGGTTACAGGGTAATACTTACTCTTTATCTTCTGGAGGGATACGATCACAGTGAAATATCTCAAATACTTGGAATCTCCGAATCCACATCAAAGTCCCAGTATTCGAGGGCAAAGGAAAAATTAAGATACATGTTGTTAAAAAATTAAGTGCCATATGGATAAGCTTGAGGAACATATCAGGAAAAACAGGGAATACCTCGACAGCTATAAACCTTCTTCAGGTGTGTGGAAAAATATCAGGAAGGAGGTTCATGGGAAAAGGACTAATCTTGCTCTGTGGCTTTCAGTTGCCGCAATGACAATAGCAGTACTGGGAACAGCCATAATACTGTATCCGGGTAGAGCAGGATGGCCCGGTGCGTTAAATTCAGCATCTGTTGAGGAGAGACTAATAGAAAAAAATCCGGGGCTGAAAGAAACAGAGATATATTATAACACTATTCTGAATTCGCTCTATCTCGAAGCTGCACCCATGCTTACGGCAAATCCTGAAATAAAAAGGGAGCTGACAGCTGACATGCTCCAGCTGGATAGTATATGTTCGGATATAAAAAGGGACCTGAAGGATAACGTAGCAAACCAGGAAGTTGTGGAGGCACTGATACAGAACTACAGGATCAGGATCCGTCTTCTTGAAGATATGCTGGTCGTTCTGAAAGAAAATGAAGAAAAACCTGAAACAAATACAGATTATGAACTATAGAACTATTATGATATCCTGTCTCATATCTCTTTCATCAACCTCAATATCAGCACAAAACGTTTCAGAGATGAGAGGTTTTTATAAGACAGTACCTGTTGACAAAGAAATGTCTTTCGAACTGTCCAATAAGTACGGTTCTGTACAAATAACCGGGTGGAATAAGGATTCTGTTTCGGTAAGAGCTGAGGTCAAAGCGTTTGCACCCAATCAGTCAAAACTGAATAAAATGTTCGACGGAGTTACAGTAAATATTACTGACTCAAAGTACCTGGTCAGGGCCCAGACAGATTTTACACAGAATATCAATATGCTATTTGAAAGCTTTAAAGGTATGACAAGTAAACTAATTTCGTACGATTCCAGGGTGGAGATAAATTACTTTATTAATGTGCCGGAATACCTGGACCTGAATATCGAAAATAAATACGGAGATGTTTATATGGAGAGCAGTACAGGTATGTGCACAGTGTCGGTCTCCAACGGCTCCTTTAAAGCTAACTCACTGGGGAGGAGCTCATCCGTAACTCTTACATTCTGCGATGCAACTATCAATTCTCTCTCCAGCGGAAAAATAAGTCCCTCCTTTTCCGAAGTGTCGATTGGTGAAGCCGGGGATATATCAGTCAACTCGATCTCCTCGAAAATTGACATAAGGAAAGCTGAAGTTATCAGCATCGAATCGCGAAGGGATAAATTATTCCTCGGAGATATTGAAAAGCTCGAAGGAAATTCATACTTCACCGATTATAATGTGAACAGTCTAAGGGGAGAGATGGACCTTACAGCAAAATATGGTAATCTTAATACCGATAACATTGAAAGGGGATTTAAGGAGATAAATATCAGTTCGAGCTATACCGATATCTCGCTGGAATTTGAAGCCGGGTCATCTTATAGCCTTGATATCAGGCATATAAATGCCTTTCTCGTCCTGCCGGATAAGGATATCAAGACTGAGAAGAAAGCCCTGAATGATGACAGGAAGGAGTATATGACATCCGGCACTGTCGGGAAGAATCCGGGATCTGCCAAACTGAAAATAGATGCTACACGTGGAAATATTTATATTAAATAATTCAGATTCACATGCAACTATGACCCGGTTCCACTGTCTTTACTTTACACTACCTAAAAAAGTATGCTGATCAGAATGAAAAAGAAATATATCGTACTTATCTCAGGAGCACTGCTGATACTTTTAAGTTCATGTCTGGAAAACCTTCTGCCGGTACGGGGAAACGGTATCCCTGATAAGGAAATACGCCGATCGGGCTCTTTTATTAAAATTATAATCACCACCTCCATTGACATAATTTATAAGAAGGCTGATACAATCGGCATTACACTGGAGGGTGATGAGAATCTCCTGGAATATGTTGTGACAGAGACATATGACAACACCCTTGAGATAAAGACTCTTCCCGGGAACAGGCAGAATTATTAAATACATATAACATTTATACTATGACAAAGAAGCTTTTGATCACTATTTTACCTGTAATTATCTTGTCGTCTTCCATCCTGACAGGACAAATCGTATCCAAACAGGCAGGTATCCGCACCGGATACAGGGGAGGAATATTCTTCCAGCTTACCAATGAGGCCGGGAACGCCGAGATAGGGTATAATGCATTGTTAAGTTTCAGTAATAATGGCATTCAGTTCACCGGATTGAGAATTATTTATGAAACAACCCTGGATGAGATTTCTCCCGACCTTTATTTTTGTTGGGGCTATGGGGGTCATGCGGGTTTCATTTATACAGATCATATTGGTCTGCTCGGAGAGAGATATGACTTCACAGGAAACCGTTTTTGCCCTCTCCTGGGAGCCGACGGCTGGGTAGCGGCGGAATACCGTTTCAGGGATATCCCTTTAAATGTCAGCTTAAATCTCAAACCGTTCGTTGAGCTTACAATACCGGCATTTGTTAAAATAATGCCGGGCGACCTTGGAATATCAATTTCGTACGTATTCTAAATAACTATATAATGAAAAAGACACTCTTTTTATCAGCACTTATAATCCTTATATGTTCAGCAACATTCTCGCAAGATCCTGAACTGGAATATTACAAAAGCAAGGAGATCAAGACACTGCTTGGACGTAACCGGTCAGGCGGCGGCTATGGCGCCTTCGGGACAGGCTATTCAGTTATAGATAATAACCACGCCATTCTGTTCGGTGGCAGGTTCGGATGGATTGCCAGCCACTCCATAGGCGTAGGTATCGGTGCCATGGGATTCATTAACGAGTTCCATTACGAACCATCACTTGACAGAGAGGTATTTCTTGCCGGCGGTTATGGAGGATTATACATTGAGCCAATACTGCTGCCCAGGTCACCCGTTCATCTTGCCTTCCCTGTGATGCTGGGGGCAGGTGGGATATCTTATGTCTCCAAGGAATCAAATCTGAATAATAACCTTATTGAAGATTCCGAAGCATTCCTTATGGTTGAGCCCGGTGCTGAGGTTGAACTTAATCTCACAAAATTCTTCCGTCTTGCCATTGGTACCACCTATCGGTTCCCGACGGCATTTGATGTGGGTCTTTCGGGTACACCGACTGCCAGTGCCGAATCGCTCAAAGGATTCAGTTACATGGTCACCTTTAAATTCGGAAAATTCTGATGGTATAACTCTGTACCTTCGTCGAGCCACTTCCTGTACTCCTCAACATCCAGGTTTGCGGGCATTGGCTTATTGAGCGGATTACCTTCGTGATCGGCTATTACATAAAGAGGAAGAGCATTGGTTTTATATCTTGATATCTCCAGATCTTCATTTATTTTCCCGATTGTCTTTTTTACCTTGCCGTCTACCTGGGATGTTATCCATTCATTTTCGGGCAACTGAGTTCTGTCGTCGACATAAAGTGCAACAATTACGAAATTATCTCTCAGCCTTCCAAGCACCTCCGGATCGGACCATACCCTGGCCTCCATAAGCTTACAATTGGCACAGGCATGACCCTTAAAATCGATCAGGACAGGTTTGCCCTGTTCTTTTGCACAGGCAAGTCCCTGCTTATACTCAAAATATCCCTGTATACCTGCGGGCATATCGAAAATATCATCAAACCTTGGTTCTGAGCAGAGCTGGCTCACATACTGGCCAGGGGATGAAGTTTCAGGGTACTTATTGTTTTCCTGAATGATACGTACCAGGTTAAACCCCGATGTTGACTGTGACGGCAAAAATGTTGATAGTCCTTTTAAAGGTGCTCCGAACAATCCGGGGATCATATAAACAACAAATGAGAATACGGCTATTATAAGAAATAACCTGAATGTTCCTATATATGGCAGATCGCTGTCGTGTGCAAACTTCAGCCTTCCCATAAGATAGAGGCCCAGAAGGGAAAATATGACTATCCAGATGGCAAGGTAAACGTCCCTCGACAATATCCCGAGTGAATAGACACTGTCAACAGTCATCAGGAATTTCATACTGAAGGCAACCATTATAAATCCAAGTACCACCTTAACGGAATTCAGCCAGCCGCCCGATTTAGGCATACGGCTCATAACAGAAGGGAAGAGAGCAAAAACAGTAAAAGGCAGAGCAAATGCTGTTCCGAAACCCACCATCCCAATTGTTGGTCTCAGAACATCTCCTGTGGCAGCTTCAACCAGCAGGGCACCTATAATCGGACCCGTACATGAGAAGGAGACGATAACGGTTGTAAGTCCCATGAAGAAGGCTGCAAGCATACCTCCCCTGTCAGCTCTTGAATCGGCACCTGTTACCCATTTGTTTGGCAGGACAATCTCAAAAGCGCCGAAAAAGGAAAGAGCAAAAGTTATAAAGAGAACGAAGAACAGGATATTAGGTATCCAGTGTGTGCTTAAGGTATTTGCAAACCCGGCTCCGGCACTTGTCACTGATACTATTATTCCGAGGGATGAGTAAATCAGAAGTATGGATAAGCCAAAGATCAATGCCTTAAATACAGCTTTACTCCTGTTCTCAGATCCGCGGGAGAAAAAAGCAACCGTCATGGGAATCATAGGGAACACACAAGGGGTAAGTACCCCTGCAAAACCTGCCAGCAAGGAAATGAGGAAAAATCTCACCAGACCCCTGTCAGATGTAATATCACCGGCTTCGTAAGATTCTCCGGCTGATATTACCTCCCCCCTGCCATCTTTATTGATATCAATAGCAAATTCAACATCTTTCGGGGGGGAACATGTTACATTATTACAGGCCATAAAGTTAACTGCACCCGATACCGTAAAAGATCCGGAAAGAGCAGTAATTTTCTGTCTGAATTCAGCTTTATTACTGAAGGTCTTTATTTCAAAACCAAAGGCCTCATCCATTTTTTCAACCGGCCGGGTCACTTCATATGCTCTCCCCTCAAGCTTGTAATCAGGTAGCGAGTCAAAGCTGAAAGATGTCGGAACAGGACCTCCATCAGGGATATCCATTGCATAGATATGGGAATTTTCTTCAATGGTTGCCGTGAAAACAAGTTCATACCGGTTATCTCCTGTCTTCACAGAGCTGAATTCCCATGTTACCGGATCATATATCTGTGAAAAAGCATTTACAGCAATAGAAAAGAGAATAATAAAAAATACGGATTTCCTCGGCATAGCTATTTATTTTTCGTGCAAAGGTAATAAATCAATCTGATATTGACTGACACTCAATGGGCACTCAGTACATAAACGGAAAAGTCAGAACAGGTCTATCTCATTGTCTTCATGGTCGTAAAAATGATATTCGAGCACATGATAGGAGGTTATTGCCTGCACCTTAAGGCTTATCTTGTATTTAAAATCCCATCTCCTGCTTATGGAGAAGAGTCCTTTCTTAAGATATGATGCAACAAAAGGGTGAACATTGAGGATAAGTTTCCTTGTTTTTATCTTCCCTACAATATATGATAATCCTCGTTCGAGTTCGTCTGTAAAGAGTATTGTAGGTTTCGTTTCACCTGTTCCCAGGCAGGAAGGACATTTCTCGTTGGTTACAATATTCATTTCAGGCCGTACCCTTTGCCGGGTGATCTGCATAAGGCCAAATTTTGTCAGGGGAAGGATGTTATGCTTGGTCCTGTCAAGTGCCATCACATCCTTCATCTTATCAAAAAGCAGTTGTTTATTTTCGGATGATTGCATGTCGATGAAGTCCACAACAATTATCCCTCCCATATCCCTGAGCCTTAGTTGTCTGGCAATTTCAGTGGCAGCTTCCATATTGACCCCCAGGGCATTTAACTCCTGGTCATTTCCTGATCTTGACCTGTTCCCGCTGTTAACATCAATAACATGAAGAGCTTCAGTATGCTCAATTATGAGGTATGCGCCATGTTTAAAAGAGACAGTCTTACCGAAAAGTGCCTTAATCTGCTTGTTAATGCCAAAGTAATCAAATATTGGCAGCGTGCCTTTGTATATTTTTACGATCTTTTCCTTTTCAGGAGCTATCTCCCTTATATACTTCCTTATATCGTCAGCCAGGGCAGGTTCGTTAATGTGTATACTGTTGAAGGTCACATTAAGCATATCTCTCAGTATTGTAGAGGTCCTGTTCATCTCACCTATGAACAGTCTTGGTGTTTTTGTCTCTCTCCTGAGTGCTGTAAAAGCAGACTCCCACCTGCGCACCAGTTCACGCAGTTCAGCATCCAGTACCGCAACCTTTTTCCCTTCCGCAACGGTCCTGACAATTACACCATAATTCCTCGGTTTGATACTCTGGACAAGATTCTTGAGGCGGTTTTTCTCTTCGATACTTTCGATTTTTGAAGAGATGGAAACCTTATCAGAATAAGGCATTAGGACCAGGTTCCTTCCTGCCAGAGATATCTCCGAAGCAAGCCGGGGACCTTTCGTTGAGATAGGTTCCTTGGTAATCTGGACAATAACGGTTTGTCCTGCAGTAAGCACGTCAGTTATCTTGCCATCCTTATCAATATCCTTTTCAGGCTTGAATTTATGCACAGGAGGAACCCTCCCCTGCTTGTGAACGGCAACAGTATAGTATTTGTGCTGTGTCCTGAACTGAGCTCCAAGATCGAGATAATGCAGGAAAGCATCGCGTTCATAACCGACATTTATAAAAGCTGCATTGAGCCCCGGCATTATCTTTTTAACCTTGCCGAGGTAGATATCACCGACTGAAAATTTAATATTACGCTTTTCCTTGTCTAACTCAATTAACTGCTTGTCTTCCAGCAACGCTAATGAAACCTCAGAATCACCAACATCAATGATTAAATCCTTATTTACCACATCACTAAATTAAACTCAGTAAATTTATCACAAGTGGT
>CAYQBZ010000166.1:0-7351 GCA_964415855.1 uncultured Rikenellaceae bacterium | reverse complement strand
TAATAATTCTTCACCTCCCCTTTCTGCCATAACTGCTCTTCCCTCAGTATTTCCAGTTCTCTGAATGCAATTATATGTGCCGGATCAGGATCAATGACCTCTTCTGTTTCAGTTTTGACCTTCCTGAGCTTAGGAAGGTATGTGATGGCTGCCCATACCATTGCTCCCGCAACTGCTGCAAGGAAGAGCCAGGGAAGAATTTCCCCGATTGTGACCGGGGCGCCATAGGGTTTAATAATATCGAATATCCTGGCTGTAGTATCTGCAGGGGTAATATCTACTCTCATGACCTCAAGCCTGGAATAATCGGAATAATATCTCTTAAGACCGCTTTCATTCCTTGTTTCAGCATATACGGGTGGAACTTGATAACGCCCTGAATCAAAACATGTTACCAGATACTTTTCAATTATCTCCAGCCTGCCATCCTGTGCCGAAATAGTATCAACGGAAGGACCATTAAGTATCTCTATGTTCTTACAAAGAGTGTCCTTAAAGAATGGTAATGTTACATCCAGGTCGGAGGGCTTGCTGAAAGTTAATGAGAAGTATATCTGATCTCCTATGAATATCCTGGAAGTATCGAATGAAGCAGTAACTGTCACCTCCTGTGCTCCTCCCACAGTCGAAAAAGCAAACACCAGCAGCAATATTAAAGTCCCGTGCCTTTTCATGATATTCATCTCTTCTCAAACAGCTTAATGAGTGGTTTTACATAATCAGTATCAGTTCTCAGATCCGCGGAATCGACCCCGCACTTTTTAAAGATATTCTTTATATGGTCTATATGATCCGACCACCATTCGGAGTAGCTGTTCCTTACTTTCCCCGATGAAGTGTCGACCCACTTTTCGAAACCTGTTTCCGGATCGAAGACCTTGATCAGGCCAACATTGGGTATCGACATTTCAAGTGGATCGTAAACCTTTAAGGCGACAACATCGTGCTTGCTTGAGGCTATACGCAAAGACTCCTCGAAATCCGGAACAAGAAAATCCGAGATAATAAAAGCTGTGCTCCTTTTCTTGATAGCATTGGTAAGGAAACGGAGTGGTTCATCAAGGTTTGTCTTACTGCTTTTTGCTTTAAAGTCAAGGAGTTCTCTTATTATCCGCAGGATATGTTTTCTTCCTTTTTGCGGAGGGATGAATTTTTCCACTATGTCGGAAAAGAATATTACCCCGATCTTATCGTTGTTAAAAATTGCTGAAAACGAAAGCACAGCAGCTACTTCGGTCATAATATCACGCTTATAGCTTCCTGCTGTCCCGAAGTTACCTGATCCGCTGACATCGATAAGCAGCATAACTGTGAGTTCCCGCTCTTCCTCAAATACTTTCACGTACGGATGATTGAAGCGGGCAGTTACATTCCAGTCAATTGATCTTATATCATCTCCATACTGGTATTCCCTGACCTCACTAAAGGCAATTCCCCTGCCTTTAAAGGCACTATGATACTCACCGGCAAAGATATGCCTGCTAAGCCCTCTTGTCTTTATCTCTATTCTCCTTACTTTCTTTAATAGTTCAATTGCTTCCACCCTGCTACAAATTATTTATCAGGTTCTATTGTTATCACACATGCCCATTCTTCATCCCTCATACGGATTAGGTAATCCTTTCCGTCTTTCCTGTCGATCCAGCTGTTATTCCCCGTTTTCCTGTAGATCATATTAAACTCACTCTCCCTGCCTTTTTTCAGCTCCGGTGTACAGATCATTCTGACGCTCTGGCAAACTGAGTCACGGTTGAGGAAGAACAATAATGTCTGACTGTCTGAATTATCCGAGTACTTCAGGTAATAGAACCTATCGTTCGTGACATTATTAAGATTCATCTCTCTGTGATTATCTTTCATATATCTCCTTATCTCCCTGTCATTTGACCCTATAAGGTTCTGACCTAAAGCAGCGGAAACAAGGAATGAAAACAGTATAACAGCTAAAATCTGGTTCATAATGACATTACTATGGAACTTCAATAACATTAAGTATTTCAGCAATAATATTATCCTGGGTTATGTTCTCAGCTTCGGCCTCATAGGTAAGTCCCATCCTGTGACGCATTACATCGGGACAAACAGCCCTGATATCTTCGGGTATAACATATCCCCTTCTTTTAATGAAAGCAAATGCTTTCGCTGCGAGAGAGAGATTTATAGATGCCCTTGGAGATGCACCATATGCGATCATCCCTGAAAATGCCGGCAGACCGTATTTCTCTGGTTCACGGGTTGCGAATACTATATTCAGGACATAATTTTCTATCTTCTCATCCATATACACCTCCCTTACAATATCCCTGGCCCTCGTTATATCTGCTGTTTTGAGAACCGGACTTGTCTTTGGAAAGTCCTTTGCCAGATTCTCCCTTATTATCAGTTTCTCCTCATCCATGGAAGGATAATCGATCAGTACCTTCATCATAAACCTGTCAACCTGTGCTTCGGGTAAAGGGTAGGTCCCTTCCTGTTCGATAGGATTCTGAGTTGCAAGCACAAGGAAAGGTTCATCAAGCCTGAAAGTTGACTCACCGATCGTTATCTGCCTCTCCTGCATGGCTTCAAGTAATGCACTTTGTACTTTTGCCGGCGACCTGTTTATCTCATCGGCAAGAATAAAGTTTGCGAAGACAGGTCCTTTTTTTACTATGAACTCCTCCTTCTTCTGACTGTAAATCATTGTGCCGATAAGGTCCGCAGGAAGAAGATCGGGAGTAAACTGTATCCTGCTGAATTTCGCATCAATAATTGATGCAAGGGATTTTATCGCAAGAGTTTTTGCCAGCCCGGGAACTCCCTCAAGAAGGATATGTCCGTTGGCAAGAAGGCCAATCATAAGACTGTCTGTCAAGTGTTTCTGCCCGATTATCACCTTATTCATCTCCATCCGGATAATATCGACGAAAGCACTTTCCTTTTCAATTTTTTCATTCAGTATCCTGATGTCCGCAGTTTGCTCCATAACTTAAAAATTTAAATCGCAAATATAATATTTAGAGTTTCCGTAATAAGTATTTTAATTCCTCCGATAAATAAGTATACAAAGGAAGAACTGATATTTCTAAAGTGGTGTTAAGGAGTGTTAAATATTTGTTAAAGGTTTCTTCTCCTGATCAATGTATTGACAGGGGATTCCAGCTGAAGCCGGATCTGACTGAGCTCCTTACTATCAGGATCAGGACAAGCGGGTTGACAGCACTGTTAAAATCCTGCGGCAATGCGAAGCTCAGTACGAAAAATGCTGATGAGATATAGAATAACAGTCTGAACAGAGCAGTCGTCTTCTTATTCATCGTCAGTGCTGCCAGGCACAGAATGATCACAGGATTCAGCCATATTATGTTAAGGTTCCATTTCATCTGCTGATGATCGGTGAAGAAGTTAAAGAAGACCATGAGAACAGCCAGAAATGAAAAGACAAGGTATATTACAATGTCAAATAACCTGTTGTTTTTAATGGTCCTGAGTAAAGCAGTGAGAATTATTATAACTATCAGAAAAAAAGAGAAGACAATAACAGGTTTTGTCAGGAAGGAACGGGATATTTCAGGTGGTGCAAAATCTACCATAAATTCGGGATTCTGCAGAAGCGGTATCATTTTGCCATTCCGGTTGATCCGGGCCTGATCCAGGGCATTATGCATATCGACCGGAAGAAACATCCTGTCTCTGAAAGTGGTTTCCTTATCACCTGGTGATCCCATTATCAGGTCTATTCCAAAGTTAAGCCATGGAAAGTTCTTCTGGTACTTTCCGACCATGTTCCTGAATGTGGGTGCCTTACCTGATCCCGGCGGCGGATACAGTAGCTTCGGACCAACAGCTTTTTCAAACAGATCCCTTATCCGGGTTGTACAGTCGTCATAAAAAAAGTCGTAACGGTATTTTACATTCTCCGGCTTCATATTCTCGTTAACAAGAATCATTAACTTGTATATCTCATCAGAACTAAGATTTACTTTCTGTTCATAAACATATCTCTGCTCATAGAAATATACCTGTAGGAATCGTTGCATTGGTTCTGCCACTAGCATATAGTTCAGACGGCCCTTAGCAAATTTCCAGGCAAAATTAGGAGTACTGAAATCGAATACTCCCCAGTTATATACTATATCACTTCCCAGTTCGGGTATTGATATCCTGAGAGCCGAATGTCCGTAAATCGAATAAGTCTCTGTACCAGGTCCGCAGGTAATAAGATAAACTGAAGTATCCGGATATGCCTGTGCCCTGATGTTCTGACAGTTCAATATCAGGAAGAAGGATATGATAAATAGTATTTTCTTCATGGAAATTATCTTTTTGTAAACGTAAGAGATTTTTTGGAGATATGAAAGATCATAGAATCTTAAATGCCATGTATGAGGGTTGCCCGGTGCCATCGCAGCCCGGTAAAATCAATAATTTACCAGTTAATTGATATCTGACAAGATTTTTGTTAGCTTTATGCCGGTTCGGCAGGACATGAAAACACCATAATAATGATCATTCAAATAATCAGAGCAATGAAAAAAATTTCTTTAATTATACTGACCCTTGTTGTAATGATAATGGCTTGCAGCAGAAATAAGGATTTTCCAATTACGGATCTTCACATACATCTAAAGGGAGGCTTTACCATTGAAGACGCTGTAATTAAATCAAAGGCTGAAAATATAAAATATGGAATTGCAACAAATTGCGGACTGGGCTTTCCGGTACACACCGACAGCCAGATCGATTCAGTGGTGCAGTCATTTAAGAATTACCCGCAGTTCTACCTGGCTATGCAGGCAGAGGGCAGGGAATGGCTTGATATCTTCTCAAAAGAATCACTGGATAAATTTGATTACATCTTTACCGATGCCATGACGTTCACAGATTCAAAAGGAAGACGGAACCGGATCTGGCTGCAGGACGAGACATGGATCGACGATGAGGAGGAGTTTATGAATTACCTTGTCAATACAATTGTGACAATCATAAGTACAGAACCTGTAAATATCTATGTCAATCCAACATTCTTACCGGCACAGATGGCAGACAGGTATGATTCTTTCTGGACCGAAGAAAGGATGGACAGGGTAATAAAGGCTGCAAAAGACAATAATGTTGCCATCGAGATAAACAACAGATACAGGATACCATCAATGGCCTTTATAGCAAGAGCTAAAAAAGCAGGTGTTAAATTTACTGTCGGCACAAATAATGTTGATGCAAATTTCTCCGGAGCTGAGTATGCTCTGGAGGCTATCAGGAAGTGCAAACTTACACAGAAGGACTTCTACCAACCTGTTAACAAAAGAGAGAATGGAGAACTTTGATCTGGCACGGGTCTTAAAGTTCCTTCCCGGTATTATTCTTGGACTGACAGTTCATGAATACAGCCACGCACTTGTTGCACATTTATGCGGTGATTCAACATCCAAAGACCAGGGAAGAGTTACGCTGAATCCCCTGAAGCATATTGACCCACTTGGTTTTATAGTACTTATTTTTGCAGGATTCGGATGGGCCAAACCGGTCCAGTTCAACGAGCAAAATTTGCATAATCCTTCAAGGGATGTAATGAAAATAGCCGTTGCAGGACCACTTTCGAATGCTCTTCTTGCCATGGTTCTCTCCGTGATATTCTCACTCTACTCAGCTGCAGTTCCTGTCTATCATAGCCCCGGAACTCATATAGTTACGGAGGTATTCCTGTATGGAATCTATATAAACTGGGGCCTTTTCATATTTAACCTTATTCCACTTCCCCCGCTTGACGGATCTCATCTCCTTTTCAACCAGTTCAGAAAATTCCCGGCACTTTACAGCGCTTTATACAAATACGGATCCCTCCTTCTTTTTGGTCTCATTATAGGGACTGCGGTGACCAGGATCAACTTTCTGCCCATCTGGCCCATGATACAATTTCTTGGAGAGGGATTCCTTGGGCTCGTGGGGTATAGATAAGGGCGCAAAGGCATAAAGGCACAAAGATGTTATGCTTACATTCTCTTTGAAATGATCCTGTATTTTATTATCTTGCAGGAAACAAGCATGTTGTGAGGCTTGCCTTTATAATATTATTTTTTTCCATGGGTGGACATATCTTTCCACAGGCAGACAGATACACAATTGCCAGGAACAACATGGTGCAGACTCAGATATCTGACAGAGGCTTAAGGAACAGTGAGATACTGAGCGCGATGAGGAAGGTTCCACGGCATCTTTTTGTGCCGAAAGAATATGAAGCAGATTCATATGGAGATTATCCCCTGCCCATTGGACACGGACAGACGATTTCCCAGCCATATATAGTGGCATATATGACAGAGGCGGTCCATCCTGACAAGACCAAGACTGTGCTGGAAGTAGGTACAGGCTCAGGCTACCAGGCCGCAATTCTGGCAGAGCTTGTTAAACAGGTATATACAATTGAAATAATCCCTGAACTTGCGAAGGAAGCTGCTGACAGACTGAGGCAGCTCGGGTACGGCAACATTACATGCAAAACGGGTGACGGTTACAACGGGTGGCCGGAACATTCTCCTTATGATATAATAGTTGTTACAGCCGCACCGGGTGAGATACCGCAACCGCTTATCGATCAGCTTGCCGAGGGTGGCCGGATGATTATCCCTGTGGGAGCCCCGGGAGCGATACAGGAGCTGATACTAATAGTGAAAAAAAATAGTAAGATCCAGAAAAAACGTCTTACATTCGTAAGGTTTGTTCCCTTCAGAAGATTGTGATTATCAGGAAATAAATATATAAAAACAAGATCATGGAATACTCTACATCTCAGAAGCTTAAAGAGGAATGGGGCAATAAGACATGCGATCATCCAACACTGGAGAAGGTATATTATAACGGCGCATTTCTCATAAATTATGCCTGTACTCAGTGCGGCAAAGATTTTACAATAGCACAGAAAACAGATATTGAAGAGACATTGAAGCATCAGAGGAAACCGGAACAAAATCAGCCTCTGTACAAATTTACTTTGTGATTCCGGAGCGACTCGAACGCTCGACCCACAGCTTAGAAGGCTGTAATTTGCATGCATTGAATATTATCTAATTTCACTCAATTGCCTGTAATCATTGATTATATGATCATTGCAGTTTGCATTTCAATGCAATGAAAAGTATCTTTATGCAATATATGTTGCAACCATGTTGCAACCAACTCAAATTATTTAATATATACTATTATGGCATCTGCACGAATTTTCTTATATACACATAAGAAGCTAAAGGATGGATCCTACCCTATCGTACTTCAGGTAATAAAGTATTCATTGTTGTGTTATTAAATTGTTATGATTAATCCGGATTGAATTAACACAAATGTGTTGTACTATTGTATACGTTAAATCAACAAA
>CAYQBZ010000165.1:0-7387 GCA_964415855.1 uncultured Rikenellaceae bacterium | reverse complement strand
CGCGTACGAATTAAGATATATGAACGAAAAGTATCCCGGAAGGAAGCTTTGGGAAACTTATTTTAAAGACAGGAAACTACCTGATTTTTTTCACATAGACAAAATGCCTGCAGAGAGAATACAGGAGCTTGAATGGCTCGTTCTGGCACGCATGAACCTTGAACAGCCAATTAACCTGGCGGCAACAGATTACAGCGCCCTGGCCTATAACCTTATAATCTATGATAAAGCAGCAATAGGTTTCAACTACCTGAGAGCCTGGTTGGGTGATTCCGTTTTTGATTCGACAATGCATACTTATTATCACACATGGAAATCAAAACATCCTCAACCTGATGATCTACGTATTATATTTGAATCCCGGACAGGTACAGACTTAACATGGTTTTTCAACGACTTTATCAATACGACCAAACGGCTCGATTACAAGGTGGTTCGCTACATGAATCAGCAACTTCTGGTAAAAAATATGGGAGAGATGGTATCACCTTTGGTCATAACCGGAATGCAAGGCGATTCAATGTTGTTTGAGAAGTGGTCTGATGGCTTTAAAGGTAGCATGTGGATAGATATTCCTCCCGGAAATTATTCTGAGATAAAAATCGATCCTCAGCATGTAATGCCCGAATTATACCGACTCAATAATAACATCCGGGAATCAGGCATCTTCCGGAAGGCTGATCCCATAAGATTCCAACTCCTATATACTATTGAAGAACCGGAGAAACGATCTGTAATTTATATACCAACAATTAACTGGACAAGAGAAAATGGTTTTATGGCCGGCTTGACCTTGCACAACGGATTGCTGTTTTCCAAACCCATAGAATACTTTTTTATGCCTTTCTATTCGTTTGGAGATCCCGGCCTGGCCGGATATGGGCAAATAGCATTCAACATCACACCCTATGATAATTTTATCAGGATGGCGACTATCGGACTGGAAGCTACACAGTTCGGAGCTCCCGGCAACCAGGATTACCATAAAATGAAGGCCGGATTGGACCTCTATTTCAGGAACAGAAAAACAAATAATCCTCTGTTGCAAAAAATATATGGAAGGTATATATGGGCATCGGACCTGTTTAAAATTAACCTTTCTGAAAAAGCAGACATGAATTCTTATTTGCAGTTTGGATATTTCCTTGAGAATGGAGGATTGGTTAATCCTTTCAATATTACTGCCGCATATGAATCAGGTAAATCATACCAAAAAACGTCTTTAGAAATAAATTATAAATTCAGCTATAACGGAAAAGACCAGGGACTGGACATAAGGCTGTTTACAGGAACAATGCTGAAAAATTCTTCAGAGGACCCCTTCTATTCTATTTCTCCAGGTGGCAGAAGCGGTCGTCAATTATATCTTTACCAGGGTACCTACCCTGATCGTTTCAGCGTATTTCCTAATACTTTCTGGTCACGACAAATGACCTTATCCGAAGGGGGCCTGGTTTCATATGTCAATGATAGTCTTGGTTATAGTGATTGGCTTATATCTCTTTCCTTCTCCGCCAATCTGCCGGGAAAAGCCGGCAGTATGCCACTCAAACCCTTTATTAATTTATTATTGAACGATCATGGTTTTAGTACTGTTCATAATTCACCATTTTTTTATGAACTAGGACTGAAAACAGGTATATGGAACTTTTTTGAAATTCATATTCCATTACTGGTTTCCCGGAATATAGGATCCATAAGCCCATCGATAAAAGAAAGAATACGAATTATTTTAATCCTGGATTCATTTAGCAAGGTAAAGTTGAAAGCCTGGAATAAGAATTAAAATCTATATTTATTGGCTGTCACCTCGTACTATTATCTTTTGTGTCCCCCCTCCATCCAGTATTGTAACTGCAATTTCTTCTGACAAATACTCAGATTTTCCACTAAGAAAAGGCGTATGATTTGCATGACAACAGTTTAGCGCCTTTTTTCATTTCGGGCCACATCTGCTTTTACAACGCAGGTCGATGGATTCCAAACTCAAGAAGACAAGGCTATAACAGCAACTTCATATCCGATATTAAATAATTCCTGCCCCTTCTTTATATTGAAGTACCTATAATTCTTCAGTTCCTCTGGTTCAATATATATATTGTTTTTTTGCATTTGTCCTTTATCGGTGCTAATGGAAGGTTTTATTAAACCTCCATCAACATAAGTAATTCCGTTAATTTTCTACGGCTTAAAAATTACCGGAATACTTGATGAAGAAATTATTTTGTCGGACTTAGTTCTTTTGCCATTTCAGCACAAATAACATACGGATCTGCTCCCTCCCTTATTTTTCCTGCTGCCAACGCAAATTCAGTTTTTGGTCCTTTGATTGCCATTATTGCCAGGGCTTTTAAAGATTCGACCGGTCCTGTCTTACTGATAATTCCTGCTCCTGTACACCCTGCAATCCTGGCATCTGGAGATAGTCTTTTAGCTTCATTTAATATATCCTGAAAATAATAGTATTCATTATCTCAGAATAAAATTACACTATTTGATAGAAATCTTTAACAGAAATCTTTCAAAGAATAACACAAATGTTACATGACAAGTAATTATATATCAGCCATGATTAATAGAATAGATTTCATTGTGTAACAGGGAGATTCCTCGCCGGGAATAAGGATAGGTGTCATTCCGAATGAAGCGAAGCGAAATGAGGAATCTCCGCCTATTGAAACCAAATTAATATGGGAGAGGAATAAGATTTATCAACGTAGTTAGTACGTTGATTGTAAAAATAAATTTATGTAAGGTAAGCATAGAGCCTGTTGAGAGACACCAATAGTTATAACATATATATATTTAGTTGCTAATCATCAAGTAGTTACAATTTAACGAGGCGTCTACCGCTGATAACAACAGAGATCAGTATTTGCCAAAAGACATTCCTTTTGAATCAGTAACAGAATATTAACTGAATGATTATTTTACCCTGACATATTTTTCTATACTATAATTTTTAGAAAGTTCCCAGTTTATATCAGCGGGCCATTTCTGAATTAGCGTATCATTACTGATTTTGATCAGCAATCTCGATGTTTGTCCAATTCCTGATTTATTGGCATAATTAATTCTCTGCTCTTCGAACCTGTTACCTTCTAATTTATATGTTCCCGCGCCATAATTTTCAAGAACTATTGTGTCGAATTCAGCATGGCCAACATACACATAGTATCCATTTGACCATATTTTGATCTGACCTCCGCTCATATCTTCAGGAAATGATTTGTTTATTATCGTCTTTGGCCAGTTCCATTTGTCATAAACACATTTCCAGGCACCTTCTATCGGAGATTTCTTTTCCCGGGTACAGCTTCCTGCAATCAGTGCTGCAATAAGCGCTGCAATAATAGTCTTTTTCATATTTACGGATTTTAAAGAATGATTTATTGATATGTTTTTATAACGGCTTTATAAGGTCAGGGTTTCAGAACTGCTCTGTAACGCACTTTCCCCTGCCTCAATTTTTCAAAAGCTTCATTTAACTGGCTGAAACTGAAGGTTTCGGTTGTGGGAAGCACTTTGTGACGGGCAGCGAACTCAAGCATTGTGGCCATCGTTGGAGGGCTGCCTGTACCACTTGATGAAAGCACTCTTTGTCCGAATAATAAATTAATCATGCTTATCTGGAGTGGTTCGAGTACGACTCCCACAAGATGCCACCGCAAAGAAGTGGTCCGGCAGCTGCCGGATCGAGGGACGCTGGAATTGGAAGCACCCACTCCGCTTGTGCCCTCACCCTTTCAGAAAAGCCACCATAGGGCCCCAATACCGTGGGAATATTGGAAGCACACAGGTTATGATTACCGGTCATGCAACATTCACAGATACCACAGGAGCCCGAGCTCCATCCCACTCCAACCCGCTGCCCGATAGTAAGTCCTTTCACATGTGAGCCTATAGTCTCTACCGTTCCGATAATTTCATGCCCCGGAACAAAGGGATAGGTTGTCATCCCCCAGTGGTTATCGAGCATACTGATATCGCTGTAGCATAGCCCACAGTAATCAACTTTTACATCCACCTGGTGGTCCCCAAGGGGCCCCAGGTCGTATTTAAACTCTTCTAGTCTGCCACCGGCTTTGGTAGCTGCAAATCCTGTTGTCATAATTTATTCCTCCATTTTATGTTAGAAATTTGTTATGCACTAATATGAATATGTTTGCAGTCATTCAATTGAGAATGTCCCTGTTATAAAAGGCAGAGTCCCTGTCTTTAATTTCTCAGGTATTACCTTAACAAAGTTATAAGCCGGAGAAAATAAAGTCTAACTCTGGTGTTACTAATAATAACAGCTGGGTTACGTTACGGGTAATGAATTGAAAACTTCAGATACTATACCTATTTCAAATTTAATTGGCGATAAAGGTTTGCTAACCTCAATTGATGTATTACAGGAATCAGTTGATTTAGTCTTAAAATAGTGGAAGATGCCAAATTAAAGAATGTAAATATTCTAAAACGTAATGTGATAAATACCGAATTCTCATCTGATAGTTTTGACATTGTTATCTTATTTGGTATAGTACCAGCACCTATGTTCCAATGGGCCTGATGGAAGAACTTGGATTTCGTGCTTATCCATTAAATAATAAAGGGGAAAGTTGGTATAAGACAATCTCTTCTTATAACATCTATACTATTTGCTCTATATCATGTTGCTGGTGGGTGGTCGATGCAAGCGGCATTCCTCGGGCCCGCAATCTTTGGACCTGTATTTGGACCCGCTGCAATTTCCTCAAAAGGAATTGCTATGCCAACAGGCATTCATTACGCAATAAATCTGACTACATCCGCATTCGGCAACTCAAACAATAACGTCAGCATTTGGTTACTCAAGAATCCAAGCCCCACAGCGCCCAGTCAGACTATATCATTTATACTTAGTATGGCTGTATTAGTATTTACTGTATTTAGTATTGAATTTTATATGAGAAGAAAAACCACTGCCAACAATGTATAAAAATAATAGCCAAGATAGTAGTAAAGTCGACGGTTTTAACCCGCTTCAACATTCTTGTAATTTGACAGGAAACGCTTCCAGCCGTTGTTCCGGTTGAAAGATACAAATGTAGGATATTATACCAGGGAATGTGACGAATTGAGTTATCAACCTGGTACCAAGGTGCAATTAGGTGGAGAAGGATTGGTTTCTACAACTTCGGATTACTGCCATTTTTGGTCATTTCTTTTTTATCAGCCAGGATTATCAGTACTGTAAAAAAGGCGGTATATACAGTCTCGCTGCGTTTCATAGTGCTAGAAGGATTTTTCCGATTGGAGTTTAAAAAGAGTGTACCGCCTAATATTTCAATCATACTTTCTTCTTTTCATAATCCGCCGGTTAAGTTTTTTAGTTAACTTACTGTCTGGATAAAGGTAGCTGTTCCGCAACGGAGGAAGAGTGAAAACTAACATATAAAATTAAAGCAGACAAATATGAAAAAGCAAAAATGCAAATCACTTATAAAAACAGGATTGTCTGCATTCGTAAAAATGCTGGTAGTAATTAATCTGATATCCTTTCCCGCACTTTCCGGAAGCGATAAGAGAACCTCAATTATTCATGATAATCTAAAACGGACCTTCCATATCCATATCCCGCAATCCTTTAATAAATCAACTCCGTGTCCACTGGTTATAGCTTTACATGGCAGGGGAGGAAACGGCAAGAGCATGATCCTCCTGACACATAAGGGTTTTAATAAACTGGCCGACCAGGATGGATTCATTGTAGTTTATCCTGACGGAATTGAACTGAACTGGAATGACGGAAGAATGGATGAAGAGGCAAACGATCGGGCTCACAGAGAAAATATTGATGATGTAGGCTTCATCTCTGCTTTAATAGACTTCATGATAAAAGATTACAACACAGATACAAAACGAGTCTACATCACGGGTATTTCAAATGGAGCTATAATGTCATATCGTCTGGCCTGTGAATTATCTCAGAAGATTACCGCGATCGCCCCGGTAGACGGTAATATCCCGAACATGCTTGCAGGCAAATGTTCCCCATTGAGACCCGTTTCGGTATTGACCATCAATAATACAAATGATCCCCTTGTTCCATTTGAGGGGGGTGAAATCCAGGGAAAGATCAAAAGAGTGAAGCTGGGTAAGGTTCTATCTGTAAATGAATCAGTTGGATTCTGGGTAAAACAGAATAATTGTTCAAAAACACCTGTCGTTACTAAAGAGCCTGACAGAGATCCTGATGATGGTACCAGGGTAACAAGGGAGCAATACATTGACGGTAATGACGGAACAGAAGTAATCCTTTATTCTGTTGATGGAGGTGGACATACATGGCCGGGGGGGGTCCAGTATCTACCTGAATGGATCATTGGAAAAACCTCAAGAGATATTGATGCCAATGTGGTTATCTGGGATTTTTTTAAAAGACATTCAAGGTAGTAATATCTGAAAATTCTTATCACTACCTGCATTTCCAAATAAGAAGAATTTTTTCGGCATGTTTATTTTATTATGAATTTTAATTTCCTCATTTAGTTAATCCGGTTAATGGACAGGAAAAAACAGGAATTATAATAAACACTTTATCTTTGTATAGTATAATAAGAGATAAGGCTATTAATACAAAATCTTTTCAGGAAAGAGGCTGGCTGAAGCTTGATAATGCCGCGAAACTGTTTCCGGCGATTATGTCAGAAGATCTTACCCACGTATTCAGGATCACTGCATCATTGAGTGACCCTGTAAGATATTCTGCAATCAGGGAAGCTGTTTCAATAACTTCGCGCAGATTTCCATATTTCAGCGTTTCCCTGAGAAGCGGGATATTCTGGCATTTCCTTGAATTTAACGATCGGCAGCCGCGAATACAGGTCGAAGAAGATATTCCCTGTACTGCTTTTGCTGTTAAAAGAAAAAACGAACCCCTTTACAGGGTGATCATTAAAGCCAACAGGATTTCGGTTGAGTTTATTCATATACTGACCGATGGCGGCGGTGCGCTGGAATACCTTAGATCACTACTTTACACGTATCTCACACTTATCGGCAGGCATATCAGTTCACCCGGTGAAATAATTCTTCCCGGGACACCGGTATCCGAAGAGGAGATCGAAGACGGGTACAATAAGCACTTTCAAAAACTGCCTCCCCCGATTACAACCGTCAAAGCGTGGCAGCTTCCATTCGAACTTAATAAGAAACCAAGATTGAGAGTGCTCAGTGCCGAGGTCAATGTTGATGAAATCCTTGGAGTCTCCCGCAAGCATCAGGTGTCTGTTACAGAGTATTTTGTGTCGGTCTGCCATTTTTCACTCCAGAAGATCTTTATGTCGGAGAATGAAAAAAGTAAGAAGACTAAACGTAAAGTTCTGAGGATAGAGGTCCCTGTTAACATGAGAAACAA
>CAYQBZ010000164.1:0-7409 GCA_964415855.1 uncultured Rikenellaceae bacterium | reverse complement strand
GCGGAAGTCTCGCCACATCATGAACCAGACTTTTAAATATCTTCTTCCTCTCCAGGAACATCCCGACAGGGATCAGTATAAGGCCAAAAATTAAGAAGCCTGGTAAAATTATATATATATACAACCCCAGGTTGGTATTATCTTTATTAAATATTGTCGAGATTGCAAAAAGCAGCAGGATCAATAAGAGATTTATAGCTGCTATAATGGAACCGATAATTGTGATCCAGTTTTTTGAGGAGGGTGGAAGTTTCATTTAAATAAAGTTATTTTAATACTTAAGTGTGAGCAAAAATAAAAAAATATTAAGCAACCGGAACCTGCTTTGTTATTAATCCCGGGAATACCTGTTGTTATTTAATTAACAGCAGGATCGAAAGTTAAGAAAAAAACTGATGGTTTATACCGAATATTTCAGAAATGATCTTCTTCATTTCATGATAACTCTTTACTACTTTCAGGTCAGTATTTTCGTTGATAACATTCTGAGGCGGTTTGAAGAGTATACCAAAATTCGCCTTCCGGAGCATTGATATATCATTATAGGAATCTCCAATGGCTATTACCTTGAAATTCAGATTCTGAAGGGCCTCTACAACCCTGAACTTGGCGTCCTGCTGCCTGAGGTTGTAGTTTGTTATATTACCCTCATCATCTGTTGTAAGGCTATGGCAGAAGAGTGTAGGCCTTTTTAGCTTTTCAAGCAGAGGATCCGCAAATTCAATAAACGTATCAGATACAATTATCAGTTGAGAATGTGTACGCAGCCAGTCTACAAATTCAAGTGCTCCCGGAAGCGGCCTTAATAGTGAAATCACCTTACGTATATCATCCAGGGTTAAGCCATGCTGCCGTAAAAGGGTTAATCGTTTTTTCATCAGGACATTATAATCATTAATGTCCCGGGTAGTAAGTTTTAGTTCCTCAATTCCGGTCTGCTTTGAAACATTAATCCAGATTTCAGGTACGAATACTCCTTCAAGGTCCGAACATACTACATACATCTCTTTATCTTTGATCTTATGAATATTCTTTTATGATATACTTTTTCAGGGCCTGATAATCATTTTCCAGAGATACGAAACTCTCTTCTTTGTCGGTAATGCCTGTTAATGACTTAGGTACAGGAGGTTCAAGACCTGTTATACGGCGTATCTCTTCGGGAAATTTAGCCGGGTGAGCAGTTTCCAGGGCAATAAAAAGTTGTCTTCCGGATTTTGATTTAACTCTCTCTCTTGAATATTCTCTTATTCCCTGCCAGGCAATCGCACCATGTGGCTCAAGCAGAATATTATATTTATTAAAGACATCGGATATTGTCAGGCTGGTTATGTCGTCAGAAATACTTACTCCGTACAGATCTTTTCTCATACCCTGTATATCAGGTTCCTTAAGAATCTTACCTTCCTGGTCCATCATCCCGCCATAGAGTGCTATTATCCTTGCAAGATTGCTGGGATGTCCCACATTCATTGCACTTGAAATGCAATTCCTGGAAGGATTTACAGGCTTATAGATCCCGGTTCTCAGAAATTCAGGTACTTCATTATTGGCATTTGTGGAAACAACAAATTGCTTTACCGGAAGTTCCATTCTGAAAGCTATTAATCCACCCATAAGGTTCCCGAAATTTCCGGATGGCACACTGAATACAGCTTTGTCCTCTATTCCTGCAGCCAGTTTCGACCATGAATACACGTAGTAGACTGACTGGGGTAGGAGGCGGCCTATATTTATTGAATTGGCTGATGAAAGAGATATATGTTTGAGGTCATGATCAAGGAATGCCATTTTTACCAGGCGCTGACAGTCATCAAATTTACCGTCGATGGCCAGAACACTTATGTTATTTTTCAAAGTTGTCATCTGTCTTCTTTGCATCAGTGTCACTTCCTTGTCAGGGTAAAGAATTACTACCCTGATATTCTTCATCCCCAGGAACGCATTGGCAACGGCACTGCCTGTGTCACCCGAAGTGGCCGTAAGGATTGTAAGGTACTGTTTGTTCATTGACAGGTAATGCTGCATAAGCCTGCTCATCATGCGTGCGGCAAAGTCCTTAAATGATGCAGTGGGCCCCTGGTCGAGCCTCATTACATACATCCTGTCGCAAACTTTCTCAAGAGGAAGGTCAAAATCGTATGCCTCCCTGCACAGTAGGGACAGATCTTCACGATTGATCTCATTCCCGATAAGCTTATGAAGAACAGCCGATGCGACCTCATGGTACTGCATGCCTGAAAATATTTGCAGCTCTTCACCGGACAGTACCGGGATTGACGACGGAAGGTATAATCCTCCATCCGGAGCAATTCCGTTCAGTAGCGCCTGACTGAAAGTTGTTTCAGGTGATTTGTTATTTGTCGAATAATATTTTATCTGGTTGCTTCCCAATAGGTATTTCTTTTTTCCGGTTCATCAGTTGAACCTGTTTTACACATTCAGCACCCTCATCAGGTCGGCAAAAACACCGGCAGCGGTTACCTCGGCCCCGGCTCCGTATCCTTTGATCACCATCGGCAGTTCCTTGTATCTGTCAGTTGTAATGAGAATAATATTGTTACTGCCCTCAAGATTATAGGAAGGATGTTCAGGTCCGATTTCAAGAAGCTCAACCCTGGCTTTCCCCCTGTCGAATGTGGCAAAAAATCTCCATTTTCTGTTTTCCCTTTCCAGTACTTTTCTTTTCTCTTCAAAGTCACCATCCAGCTCTCTTACCTTGTCATAGAAAGTGTTCAGGTCACCCTCGAAACAGTCGTCAGGCAGGAATTTACTGACAACCACATCTTCCTTTTCAATGATGTATTGCGCCTCACGGGCCAGGATTAGGATTTTTCTTACAACGTCTGTTCCACTGAGGTCGACCCTTGGATCAGGCTCTGAATAACCTATTTCCCTGGCTTTCCTGATAGCGCTGCTAAGAGTCATACAGGGACCTATTTCGTTAAAGATAAAATTCATGGTACCCGATAAAACTGCTTCAATCCTGAGTATCTTGTCGCCACTTAATATAAGGTCACTTATGGTTTTTATTATCGGCAGACCGGCACCGACAGTGGTCTCATACATAAACCTTACACCTCTCAGTTGGGCAATAGCCTTAAGCTCCTGGTAGTAGCTGTATTTTGACGAACAGGCAATCTTATTCGCAGTAACGATCGACACATAATTTGAAAGGATCTCACCATATCGTGATGCAACATTGCTGTCAGCGGTACAATCGACAAATACGGAATTCCGTAGGTTCAGCTTTGTCATTCTTTCGATGAAACCGGAGATATTGCCTTTCTCGCCTGAATTCCTCATAGCCTCTTTGTACTTTTCCAGGTCGATCCCTTTTTTATCGATAAGCATTCTCCTGGAGTTCGCAACTCCCATCAGGTTAACCTTCAGGCTATGGTCCTTCAGTAAACTGTTATACTGACTCCGTACCTGTTTCAACAAGCTTGATCCGACAAGCCCCGTGCCAACAATAAAAAGGTACATCTCTTTATACCTTGAAAGGAAAAAACCATCATGTATGACATTAAGGGCTTTCCGGAGATTCTCATTCCTGATAACGACCGATATATTTAGCTCAGATGATCCCTGTGCAGTAGCTATTACATTTATCCCGTTCCTTCCAAGCGACCTGAAAAGTGTTGCAGAGATCCCGGGTGTATTTTTCATCCTTTCTCCCACAATAGCAATTATCGAAAGATCCTTTTCGACAAGTATTTTCACCTCCCTGTTAATTTCGATCTCTATCCTGAACTCATCACTTATGGCTTCTGCTGCTATGGCTGAATCTGAAGGACTGACAGCAAAGGTTATTGAATATTCTGAAGACGCCTGTGTAATCAGTACAATGTTTATGTTCCTTCGGGCAAGAGCGCCGAAAAGCCTCATTGAGATTCCGGTAACACCTACCATCCCGGTTCCCTGGAGAGTTATCAGATCTATATGATCGATGGATGATATACCCTTTATAGGACTTATGTTGTCGTCTGGCACCTTATTGCTGATAATGGTTCCCTTTGAGGCTGTATTGAAGGTGTTCAGAACCTGGATCGGTATATTTTTCTTATATACGGGACGAAGGGTAGGGGTATAGATGACTTTTGCCCCAAAGTGGGAAAGCTCTATTGCTTCTGAATATGTCAGGCTGTCAATTGCATAGGCTTTTTCAACTTTTTTGGGGTCTGCAGTCATGAAGCCGTCAACATCTGTCCATATCTCAAGGATCTCAGCATTCAGAGCTGCGGCAATAATCGCTGCAGTGTAATCTGACCCACCTCTTCCGAGTGTTGTGGTTTCATTTCTTTCATTGCTTGCTATGAACCCGGGTACAATTACATGGCTTCCTGACCCGTCAATATTATTTTTTATCAGGCTGTCAGAAACGGGAAAGTCTACATTGGCATAGCCGAAATTACTGTCAGTCTTGATTATGGTACGTGCATCGACAAACTTGCTTCCTTTAATGAACCTGCTGATTATCAGCGACGAAAGCAATTCTCCGTTACACAGGACTGCATCGATGGAATGTCTGCTTAATTCCCTCAGAAGGTAAATACCATTAAGTGTTTCGGTAAGCTGGTTGAATATAATGTTTACTGATTCCGATATATCCTCCCTGTCAGTGGCTTCGATCAGGTTGTCAATAAAATGGATATGCTTGTTTCTTACACGTTCAAGGAGTACCTTATATTCATCGTTTTTCAGGGACGCCAGTTCACCCGCATGCTTAAGCTCATCAGTTATTCCACCGAATGCAGAAACAACTATAACAGAGGGAATGCTGTTGGATTCTATTATTTTTTTGACTCCCCTGATCCTCTCCGGTGATCCAAGTGATGTACCTCCAAACTTCAGTACCTTCATGTTCAGGCAATTTTAATAAAAAATGCATCTGAAATGATGCATAATTTTAATGCAAAAGTAACAAAAATTAGGTCATAACCTGTTTAATATTCAGAATATTAAATAATATACTTTATACTACTTTGCTACTTTCTCAAGCCTCTTCAGTATTGAAAAAATAAATGCAGCTGATGCGAGACAGCACATTATAAATACTAGCCATAATGTACTTAATGCAACTCTGTCCCACAGGATTGTTCCTACCACGAGCAATTTATTCCCAACTGCAGTGGCAAGCAACCATCCCCCCTGCATCAGACCCTGGAACCTGGAAGGAGCCACCTTTGATACAAAAGAGAGTCCCATGGGGCTGAGGAAAAGCTCAGCAACCGTAAGAATAAGGTAACTGCTTATAAGCCAGTAAGGTGACACTCTGTCAAGCTCATTCACCGGCAATCCGCCTAATGATGAGGGAGACGCAAGACCAACGGATGCAACAAGGACCACAACAAAACCCAGGGCGGCAATAATCATCCCTAAACCTATCTTCCTGGGTGTCGAAGGTTCTATTTCTTTCTTCGACAACCATGCAAATGCTCCCATAACAGGGAAGGTTAAGGCAACAATGAAAAGCGGGTTAAATGACTGGAAGACTTCCGGTGAGATGGAATTTTGCATCCCGAACGGAACGACCCATCGCTTCAGCAACCCGGTAAGATCGACACCTGTAAGGATATAATAGGCGTATAAGAAAGAAAGTACAAACAGAATACCACCTGCAATTCTTGTTCTTTTACTTATTTGCCTTCGGACCAGTATTACCAGGCCTGCAACTGACCCTACAACTGCCAGCATTGAAGGCAGGGTAAAGAAGAGGTTGGTAAAAGTGCCAACCTGCTTGACAGTATAATCCCTGGCATAGAGGGTGAGTGTAAGTCCGTTTTGATGGAAGGACATCCAGAAGAATACAACAACAATAAAGACTAGGGAAAGGGCAGTTATCCGGGCCCTTTCTTCCTTGTGCGAGCTGAGTATTATCCAGGTTACAAATGCAGCAAAAAGCCCAAAAGCCATTCCATCAGCAAGGCCTACAACGAAACTTAATCCAAAGGCAATAATTCCCATGGCTCCGATGGCCGCCAATATTATAACAGGCTTGAATTCAACATTTGTATCAGGTCCTTTTTCTGTCTTTTCTTTATTGGGAAGCAGCCTGTTAAATATTATGTAGACCAGAAGGGAAATGACCATAGCTGTGGCAGCTATCCCGAATGCATAGTTATATCCTTTGGAGAAGACCTCAAGATATCTTTCGGCAAATCCGGCAAGATCTGAAACAGGACCACCTGTGTTCACGCTGTTGGCTAGTTGCTGAAAGGTGGCAGTGTCAGTCAGGGTACCGTTAAGATACTGGTGGCAAAGAGAGGGAATACTGCCATCGTGCAAAAAGCCGTTGACTTTAAGCCACCAGTTTCTCATCGCTGTAGCAGCAAAAGGAGCAAAGAAGGCACCAACATTGATCCCCATATAAAAGATCATATATGCAGAATCCCTCAGCTTGGAATATTGAGGATCATCATACATTTGACCGACAACTGCCTGCAGGTTGCCTTTGAAAAGACCATTTCCAAATGCGATGGTAAAAAGTCCGATAAGAGTGATCGTGAGGGTCATCCCCGGTACTGCCATAATAATATACCCCGCAAACATTATAAGGATACCCAGCAGGATCACAAGTTTATACTTTTTTGTTGCATCGGCAAGTATGCCACCAACAAGGGCAAGTGCATATATGCTGAAATAGAACCAGCTGTAAATTTCACCGGCATTCTCTGCCGATAATCCAAATTTGGCCTGGAGGAAGAGAACCAGGATCGCCATCATTGTATAAAATCCAAACCTTTCACCCATATTTGAGAAAAAGGCTACCAGCAGTCCCCTGGGATGATTCTTTAGCATTGCAAAATTATTGATTGGTAATTAGGGATAAATCAGCGTTTTTTCCGGACATAATCTTTTTTGTTTGACCACATTGTAAAATTGTGGGGCCGCAGACAAATATATTAATCTTTTTGAAAGTTGAACAACCGGGATAGTAACTTTTTAATTCATAATTGCCCGCTTCCTTTTTAATAACCGATGAAGAGTGTAAATTTGTACAATATTGATAGAATCGTATGAAAATATTCCGGTCAGCCCAGATCAAAGATATAGATGCATTTACAATTGAGAATGAGCCTATCGCTTCTGTTCAGCTTATGGAAAGGGCTGCAGGACAGTTGTTTAGGTGGATAACAGACAGGTTCGGACGTACAAGGAGAATTGTGATATTTGCCGGACCGGGAAACAACGGCGGCGACGGGCTTGCTCTTGGACGTATGCTTAATACTACAAGATACGATACTGAAATCTACTTTCCTGATTTCACAAAAAAGAGATCAGATGACTGGGAAATAAACAGGAAGCTTATTGAGACCTCTACATCTTTGAAAATCAATTATATAGCCACTGCCGATCAGTTCCCGAAGATTTCTCCTGATGATATAATAGTTGATGCAATCTTTGGA